>JACRKK010000090.1 GCA_016219795.1 Candidatus Woesearchaeota archaeon
AAATATGGAATTGTTTTGCATGGTTTCGAAGAGCTGGTTGAGGTGATGAAGAATGTCACAAGCCAAGAATATGGTTAAATGGTGCATTAACAAAGCAAAAAGGGAACGAGAAGAAGGGAAAGCCCACAGAGGTTTAGTGGAAATTAAATCAGATATTGAAGAGGCAAAGAAGCACTTAGCCAAAGCATCTCATAATCTTAAAGCAGTAATCTCTTTTGAAAAGACAGGGTTTACAGATTGGTCTGTAAGTGCTGCATTCTATACGATATACCATTGTTTCCTTGCTATTCTAGCAAAGGAAGGGTATGAATCAAGAAATCAAGAATGCACCATTGCCTTAATGAAACATCTCAAAGAAGAAGGAAGAATCAAGATAAGCGATGAAATAATTAATGCACTGAAAAGCATTGATAAAAATAAGGCTCATGAAAGCAACGTCATCTCCTTATAGCAAATTGCAATGATATTTGAACATTTTATTTGCAATTTGCTAGTTAGCGAATCTCACAATTGTTCAATAGTCAATGAGATTCGCTATTAAGAGAAAATTTCCAGTATGGTACCGAAACAGAGGTAAAAGATAAGAAAATCTCAGAACTCAGAGAATTATGCAAACAGGCGATTGAACAAGCTAAGATGGATATTTTGCAAACTGTTTCTTGATTTCATAATAACTCTTCTCAAAAATCACATCTCCTTCAGCACATCAATACCCAGAAAATACAGCCCGTTCTCCAGCACCTGTTTCACCATTGCAACCAGAAGCACCCGTGCCTTCTCCAGTTCCTTGTCCTCCTGCAGCACCTGATGCTTATGGTAATACTCGTTGAACGCAAGCCCAAGGTCAAGGAGGTAGCGTGTAAGAATGTGCGGCTTGAGCTGGTCTGCTGCCTCCTCTATTATTTGAGGAAAGGAATCAAGCCGCTTGATCAGAAAATGCTCATCTGCATTAAAGCGTGAGATGTCCACCATCTCCTCTGCTGCTTTTCCATACTTCTTTAGGATGCTGTTGATCCTGGCAACCGTGTACTGCAGGTACGGACCGGTCTCTCCCTCAAAAGAAATGGACTCCTCAGGATGGTAAACAAAATCTTTGGTAGCATCATATTTTAAGATAAAGAACCGCAGAGCAGCCATGCCTATTTTCCTTGCCCGTTCTGCTTTTTCTTTCTGCGCAAGTTCTGGATAGCGTTTGTCAAGCTCTGTTTGCGCAAGAGCCTGCATCTGCTCTACCAGGTCATCAGCATCCACCACTGTCCCTTCCCGTGATTTCATCTTTCCTTCAGGCAAATATACCATACCGTAACTTAAGTGATAGAGATTGCTTGCCCAGGGATAATCCATCAGTTCCAAAACTTTGAAGAGCACCTTGAAATGGTGGTCCTGTTCAGAAGCAACCACATAGATGGATCGGTCAAATCGGAACTCGTCATGCTTGAGTTTTGCAAGATATAAATCCTGGGTAATATAGATAGAAGTGCCGTCCGCGCGCATAAGGCATTTCTTGCCCAGATTCCATGGTGTCAAATCGATAAAGACAGCACCCGTTTCGTCCTTATACATAATACCTTTCTCAAGGCAGGCCATCACCATCTCCTTGCCTTTGGTGTAAATATCGCTCTCAAAATATTCCCGGTCAAACTTCAGCCCAAACTTCTTGTAGGTCTGCTCAAAATCCCCAAGTGCCCACTGGTTCATCTGCTTCCAGATGGCAACAACCTCAGCATCTCCCTGTTCCCACTGGGTAAGCATCTTTTGTGCCTCTTCCTCAAGTTCAGGTTTTTCTGCAAGCTTCTGGTTGAAGAGCACATAATAGTCACCTACAAAATGGTCGGTCTTTGTTGTGGGCTTCTGGTTGTTGCCAAAAAGCTTGTAGGCAAGCATGGATTTACAGATGTGCACGCCCCTATCGTTGTTGAGATTGACTTTGGTAACTGTATTGCCCATCGCCTCCAGAAGGCGGCTGATAGACTGGCCCAGCAGGATGTTGCGGACATGGCCAAGATGCAGTGGTTTGTTGGTATTGGGAGAAGGAAATTCTATCAGTATTTTTTTTCCTTTGGCCTTTAGCAGACCGTAGGATTTCTTCTGGCTGAAGATATCAGAAAGTACACGCACAGCGCGTTTGGTGGTGTTGACAAAGAAATTAAGATAGGGGCCATTTGCCTCAACTCTAATTATATAGGCATTCGGCTTGAGTATTGCTGCAATGTCTGCTGCAATCTGTTGCGGGCTCTTCTTGTGTTTCTTTGCTAAGGTAAAACAGGGAACAGCAAAATCTCCCATTGTAGGATTGGGGGGAACTTCAATCAGTGCTGCATCTATACCATGTCCCTTGAGCATTTCCTGCACGTTTTGTCTGAAGACGTCCATATGTCTGCAGGTGATAGTTTGATATAAATGGTTTTTGGTCTTATCGAAAACCTTCCAGAATTTTCTCACAAATACATATTAAGGCCTTTTTCATCCACGCATCCATGTTCTACGAACTCCTCATAGCAATCATCATTGGCGTCATGTTTGGCACCTTCACCGGCGTGATACAAGATATGCACATCATCCGATATCCTTTTGCAAGAACTCTTCAATAGATGTGTTTTCGACACCTAAATAATCAGGGAGAGATGAAAGACTAAGAAGCACAATATTTTGGATATGCTTTTTTGACCCTTTGATTTCTTGCAATCCCCTGACCTCACGCTCGGGAATGGCAGTAGAGGAAACAACATTGTAGGCTAGGTTATCGCTTACAAAGTCAACCTCGTGTTTACCAAACCAGTAGTACAAACTGTCTTTCTTGCTTCTCCTCAACTTCTGTGCAACAAGAGACTCACAGAGGTGGCCTTTGTTAATCTTGGCTGAGAGTGCAAACGCTAAGCCGTTGTCAAGTGCATAATACTTAGAAGCCCGCCCAGAAGCGTATTTTGTTTTTGCCGAGTATGAGAAGAAGGGCACCTCAAAGATGAGATACGCATCAATTAAATAGGAAAGATAGTTTTCAGCAGATCGGGAGTTTATGCCCAATTCCTTTGCCAGCTTATTTGCACTGATCTTAAGTCCAGTGTTTGAGATGATGTACTGTGCTAATGCCTTAAATTGCTGGGTTGCAACGATAGGATATCGCTCAAAAATATCCCGCAGAAGGATATCATTGAAATACTGCAAAAGCAGCAATCTTTTCTTGGCAGCATCTTTCTCAAGGATAACCTCCGGAAATCCGCCATAGAGGAGATAATCCTCAAAGGTAGCATAATCCTTTGCTTCAGCATAATCAAAGGGAAACACTTCAAAAGTAATATTTCTTCCCGTCAGCACCGTTCCCAAAGATGGAGCAAATAGTGAGATATTAGAGCCGCTGACAATAAATTTCTTATGAGTTTTTATATCGTAATGAGTCCTTAGCCATTTCTCAAATCCAGGCACCTTCTGAATCTCATCAAAGAAATAGTAATCTTGCTTGGGGAACAGCTCAAGAACAGCATCCAGCAAGGCTACACCAAGATTCTGCAGAAACATGTAGTCATCAAAATTAATGTAGACCGATTTTTGTTTGGATCGTGACGCAATCTGCTGAAGGATGGTCGTTTTGCCACTTCTTCTGATGCCTTTGATGATGATTATCTCTGGGCGGTCCAGCCAGGACTCTATCTGAGATACATATTGTTCCCGGAAAATGCCTGTATTCTCAAAGGAAGTGACGGCAACCTGCTTGAGGATGTCTTTCATAGGGTAAGATGAGGACACATTGTTTATAAAGGTTTGTATTGGAGTACAATGTTATTTAATTAGGAAAACAGGTCCCCTAAAATCCGAAAGATTTTCGGTTTTAAAGCCCTAAAACATATAAAACCTGGCGTTTTAGCCCTTTGTATGTTTTGGGAACTACTGCTTGCAATCATCATTGGCGTCATGTTTGGCACCTTCACAGGCCTTGCTCCTGGTATCCACATCAATTTAGTTGCAGCACTGGTCTTGAGCTTTTCACCGCTGCTTTTGCTCTACGTCTCCGTGCTGTCCCTCTGCGCATTTATCGTTGCCATGGCTATCACCCACACTTTTCTTGATGCATTGCCTGGCATCTATCTCGGTGCGCCTGATGCAGACCAGGCATTAAATGCGCTGCCAGGCCACCGGCTTCTCATGAGAGGTGAGGGCCATGCTGCTGTTGCATGCACGGTTGTCGGTTCGCTGTTTGCGCTCTTGCTCTGCCTCATTGCATTTCCCCTCGCCGCCTGGGCTATGGTCATCATAAATCCGTATATTCATGCGTGGGTTGGCCATCTCCTTGTAGGGCTCATTACTTATCTCATCTGGAGAGAAGCAACGCTTGAAAAGAGAGTATGGGCATTCATTCTTTTTTCCCTTGCAGGGCTTCTTGGCTACAGCGTCCTTGACCTGACGCTCAGCCAGCCGCTCTTTCCTCTTCTTTCAGGACTCTTTGGCATCTCGCTCCTCCTGCAAAGCCTAAGCGAGAATACAAAAATCCCTGCGCAGAACAAACAGCAGTTCCGCTATCCCTTTGATGCCGCAATCAAACCAACTATAGGAGCATCCCTCGTCGGTTTTCTTGCTGCCTTCCTTCCGGGTTTTGGAAGCTCCCAGGCAGCCATTGTCGCATCTGCATTTCTCAAAGAGATCAAAGAAGAGGGATTCCTTATTTTGGTGGGAGGCATCAACACGGTCAATATGGCGCTTTCCCTCGCAACAGTCTTCATGCTCGACAAAGCAAGAAACGGAGCCATTGTCATCATGCAGGAACTCCTGCCAGAACTCACCTTCACCACCCTATTAGTATATATCACAGCAGCACTTATTGCCGGGGGTATAGCAAGCATACTTGCCCTCAAAATCTCCAGAGGATTTGCAGCTCTCATGCAGCACATTCCCTATAAGACAACCGTAGGATGCGTCATCGGATTTATCGTCATGCTTGCAGCTATCTTTGATGGATGGAAGGGGCTTCTTATTCTTGCAACAGCAACAGCAATCGGAACGGTTGCCTCCAAAAAAAGCATAGCAAAACACCATCTCATGGGCTGCCTACTTGTTCCTGTCATCCTCTATTTTTTAGTACACTAACAACACGCCAAGAATTCCTACAACCAGAAACATCCAGAATTCAAAGAAGAGTTTTTTGAGAAGATCCCATCGTTTTTCCTGCCGATGCTCAAAGGTGAACAAGGTACCTACGGGAAAACCGCTCATGAAGAATACAGCTGCCTGCAAAGTAAACCAGTTTAAATTAAGAGTACTGACGGCAAAAAGCACTGCATACGCAATATAGAGGAGGCGGTCTTTGGTCCTCTCAAAGGCACTGCGCGCAGACAACAGGAACAAAGCAATAAGCACAAAGGCAATAACGCCCAGCCATAGGCGTATTAAGAAGAGAGGGAGTGTGATGCTGCACAGAAAAAATACTTTTCTCAAGACCAAAAAGTATTTTTTTCCTGGCGGAAGTTCTTCTCGCGTAACGGTTGCAATCAACGTGCCTGTCACCAGTCCAAAAACCACAAGCAACAGCACGAGAAGATATTGTACAACATCCATACCAGTCCCTAACGTAAGGGGATATATAAATATTTAGATTGAAGATTGCTTCTACCTACAAAAGAGAATAAAAGAAGTGGGGATGCGGGAATTTGAATCCCGGACAACTACGTATCGGACGCTCTCGTCTGGCATTCTAGATGCCGGCGAGATGCTCTTCAGCGTAGTGCTCTCCCAGGCTGAGCTACATCCCCAAATCTGACTGTAGAATCTGCCAGCCATTTATATTGTTTTCTATTCAATTCTATTCAAAAACATAAACTATAAAAGGGTAATGAGGAATCCAGACAACATGCAAGAGCGAACAATTGTGGGGTTAGTTGAGAGGGTAACACTCCAAACCCCCACCATAACAAAAGAGGTCATTGCCCGAATAGATACAGGAGCCACCAAAAGCTCCATCGACACAACGCTTGCTACAGAACTTCATCTGGGGCCTATCCTTCAGACCAGAATCATAAAATCTGCCTCCGGCAAAAGCACACGACCTATCCTCGAAGCAACCCTGACAATTGCCGGCAAGAAATTAACCGCAGAATTCACCGTGGCAGACAGAAGTCATATGAAATACACAGTCCTTATCGGGCAGAACATCTTAAGCAAAGGGTTTCTGATAGACCCTGACAAAAAAGGGGAATAATCATGGTCAACGCAGCACTCATCAGTCTTGGCAGCATCTCTTCACAATGGACCCTGGAAGCACTGAAGAAATATTTTGAGAATGTAGAGCATCTTGACCTGAGGCATATCGAGGCCAACCTCGGTTCTGGAGGCCTGCAGATTCTCCATGCAGGAAAGCCAATCAAAAAGTATGACTGCGTCTACATCAAGGGTTCATTCCGCTACCAATCACTTTTGATGTGCATTGCAACAGCACTCTATGGAAAATCATATACCCCTATCCACCCAGATTCTTTCACCATAGGCCATGATAAGCTCTTGACGCATCTTCGGCTGCAGCAACGCAATATCCCCATGCCTGCAACCTATATCTCCTCTACGCCTAACGCTGCAAAGAAACTGCTGGCAAGCCTCCATTACCCCATCATCATGAAATTTCCTCATGGGACGCAAGGAAAAGGTGTCATGTACGCTGAATCTTTTGCTTCTGCAAATTCCATGATGGATGCGCTTGAAGCACTCAGGCAGCCGTTCCTGATTCAGGAGTACATTGACGCAGAAGGGACAGACATCAGAGCCATTGTGGCTGGTGAGAAAGTCATCGCCAGCATGAAACGTGTTGCTGGGGGCGGCGATCTAAGGGCCAACATCCATGCAGGAGGAAAGGGTGTGCCCTGTGAACTTGATGACAGGACACAAAAGATTGCCATAGAAACCGCAAAAGCGTGCGGAGCTGAAGTATGCGCAGTAGATATGCTTGAGACCTACAAAGGGCCCGTAGTCATTGAAGTCAATCTATCTCCGGGGCTGCAGGGCATAACCGCAGCAACAAAAATAGACGTTGCCGACAAAATTGCTAAATATCTCTATGCAAGAACCACAGAGATTAAGAATAAGGAAAAACAAGAGGACACCACCTCTATCCTTAAAGATCTAAGCTTAGTTTCCTCGTCATCCGAGCATGAACAGCACATCATCACGGGCATTGACTTTAGAGGCAACAGAATGCTTTTGCCAGAACTGGCTACCAAAGGAACGGGCTTTAAAGAAGGACAGGAGTTTGTGGTTTCGTTCAAGAAAGGAAAAGTGACTATTGAACGTTCTTAGTACTACTTTAGAAGAACAACATTTATATACCCTGATTTATTGTCTTTTTGGAGATGAATACTCCGAGATACTATTGCACAACCGAGACAGAAAAGCCAAGGATTTTGTTGGTTCACGAGCCTGGCTTAGAGGCACGACTTGCCTTTGAAAAACCGGTATTCTGGGGTTTTGATGAGCAGATCAACAAAAGTGAGATTTCGTTTGAAGATTGGCTTGCAGCTGCTCAGGACGAGCACAGACAGATGGTGCACACACTTCGCAGTGAAGGAATAGAGGTCCTCTATCTACGGGATTTATTGCAGGGAAAGGAAACGCTTGCCAGAGAGTACCTGCAGCAAGAGTTCAGAAAAGTGAAACACGGAAATTGTGGGATTTCCCATGAGATAAGGAGGTTTGTTTTAGGATTTGAGGATGATGTTGTAAAAGACCCGCTGCGAGGTATTCTGCTTGGGTTGGAAGCATCAGAGCGGTTTGCAGCGCTTCCTTCGAAAAAAAAGGAGGAGAGTTATACCACATTCAAAACCCTCATGCCCCAGACATCTCTTTATTTTATGCAGGACCCAGTCATCAATGCACCCAATGGTCTTGTCAAACCAAAGATGGCTATGTGGATAAGAGGACAGGAGCCCGACATTGTGCAGCTTGCGCTTGGAAAGGAAAACTATGTTCATGAAATGAAAAATACGACTGAAGGAGGAGACATCACTCTTTGGAGTTACGACGGCAAACCCATCATGCTTGCTGGCATCAGTGGAGCAAGTGGAAAGAATATAGTCCATGAACTCTATGAAAATCAAGAGTTATGGGCGTAAATGATATTATTAGGTTTTATGTCCCTGACTTTTTTGATGAACAAAAGAGATATGCGGGAGGAAATGTCATGCACCTTGACACCATTACTTCACCGTTGGCAGAGGGTGATTTCCTGGGCAACAAAGCCATGTTGGAGAAGACATTTATCTATAATGAGGATTCGGGAACTGCTATGAAGTGGATGGCAAAGAGAGGCATCCGCCTCATTGAAGTGCCTGATTGCGAGCAGAGAGGAGTATATGGGTGGGGGGCAAATGTAGTCTATCTTGGCAACAGAAAAGTGCTTTCTGGCGCACATCTTACCCAAACGAATGCAAATCTTCGGGCTGCTGGCTATACCGTAATTCCACTGAAGGCCACCACCCTAACAGGCGGCTATGGTAGCCATCACTGCATGATTGCTCATTTGGGATAGAAACAGAAAACTATAAAAACCAGCAGAGCAGCAAGTCCTTTTTATGGTCACTGGGGGATTTAAGGGAAGGTCGATCATCTCCATTGCAGATTTCTCACGGGAAGATATTGAATACGTCCTTGCCATTGCCAAACGTCTGGAGGGCATGAAGAAAAAATCTGGGCTTCTCAGAGACCGCATAATGGCCACGCTTTTCTTTGAACCCTCTACAAGGACACGCTTAAGCTTTGAAAGCGCCATGGAAAGCCTGGGTGGAAAGGTTATTGGTTTTGCTGATCCCAACGTCAGCTCCTACAAAAAGGGTGAATCACTATATGACACGGTCCGCATGGTTGAACAGTACTGCGATGTCATTGTCATGCGGCACTTTGTGGAGGGAGCACCACGGCTTGCTGCGGAATCAACAACCAAACCGGTCCTCAACGCCGGAGACGGTGCAAACCAGCATCCCTCCCAAACACTACTTGATCTCTATACCATCCAGAAGACGCAAGGGAAGCTCAAAGGTGTCAAGGTCGCCTTCGTGGGAGACTTAAAATACGGCAGGACAGTGCATTCCCTGACCATCGCCCTAAGCCATTTCTCCCCAACCTTCTTCTTCGTCTCACCACCATCGTTACGCATACCCTCCTATTATCTTGAGGATCTCCGGCAGAAAAAAATACCCTACAAGGAATGCGAGGATGTGATGGAAGTCATGCGACAGGTTGATATCCTCTATATGACCCGCATCCAGCAGGAGCGTTTTCCGGATCCGGCAGACTACGAAAAAGTCAAGAATGTCTATATCCTCAAAAAAGAGATGCTTGCCAATGCTAAGGTGAATATGAAAATTCTGCACCCATTACCACGAGTCAATGAAATATCTACAGATGTTGATACCACACCGTATGCTTATTATTTTCAGCAGGCAGGCAACGGCATCCCCATCAGGCAGGCACTGCTTGCGCTCGTCTTAGGTGCACTCAAATGAACCCGCCAAAAAACCTCAAACCGTATAAGGTGTATGCCATAGAGAAAGGCACAGTCATTGACCACATTCCTGCACGTAAAGCACTCAAAGTCATTGAGATCTTGCGGGCAAATGAGGCAGGCGACAGCATTGTGACCTTAGGCATCAATATGACCAGCAAGAAGATGGGGCACAAGGACGTGGTCAAGATTGAGAACAAGGAGCTGACGGATGCAGAACTCAATAAAATTGCTTTGATCGCACCGGATGCTAAAATCAGCAAGATCAAGAATTTCAAAGTGGTGGAGAAAATGCATGTTGTTGTTCCGGACACTTTCAAAAATATAGGTACCTGTCCCAATCCCCTCTGTGTAACCAGGAATCAGAAAGTAGGTGCTACATTCTACATCATCTATAAGCATCCGCTGAAGCTCAAGTGCCATTACTGCGAGCGTGTGTTCGCAGGCGATGAAGTGGTGCTGTAGTCAAATCAAGAGATTTAGAAAAGATGTAGAATCTGTGTATTCTTCTAGACAAGAAATATTTATAAAAAATCAAAAGTTACCCCCTATCATGATAAATTTATGGGTAAGAGAGCAAGATAAAGATTTGTTGAGTAGAGTTTGCGAATGTGATTTAGTGGGATATGATGCCGGACTTTTAAGTGGACAACTAGAAAATGCAGGGTTACTAGCCAAAATCCAAAAATATTTTGTGTTGGGTAAGGAAAGAATTCTGATGCAGCGTGAGAGCCTTATAAAAACAGAAAGATTAACAAAGCATTTTGTAAGGAAGGGGGGTGGTTGGATTCCCAAGTCCAGTGATTATAAATACTCTTTCGTTAAGATAATAGATTGTAGTAACTATCAAAACGGCCTTGTACTGACCCCCCACAGAAGTGTAGTTCCTAATTACGTTTCTGAAATGGAAACGGCTGATCCATCAAACAGATTTGATGTTGTAATTTTGGATGGAAGCGATACTGAGCCTTTTGTAACGCGCGTTTTTTCAACGTACTATGGAGACAATGTAAGGAAAAAGCATGATAAAGATTACTCCTTTTTTTTATATTCTACTTATATTAAAGCAGGTCTGTGATACAAAAAGCAACAAAATCTATTTAAATGAGGCCCCAGTGATGAGAAATATGCACGCCCTCGCCATCACCCACAAAGGCATGGAAGACATCACCGTACTTGAGCTAGAGGAGATTCTCGGCACTAGCGGCACCTCAAAAGAGGGTGCAGTGCTGTTTTCCGTTAAAAAAGAAGAAGACCTTGTGTTGTTTGCCTACAGAGCTCAGTCTATTGTAAGGGTGCTTCTGCTCCTGCAGGAACTAAAGGTAGAGAAACTTGATGATTTTAACGCCCTGAGTATCAAAAAACTGCCTGCCAATGCCAAGACCTTTGCAGTCCGCTGCATACGGGAAGGGGAGCATACCTTCACCACGCTGGATGTGGAGAAGAAAGTTGGAGAGCTGATACACAACGCAATAGGGATGCCCGCAGACCTAAAACAGGCAGACCTGAATTTCCTGGTCTATCTCGCAGGGCAGGATGCGTTTATGGGGATTGATATGGTCAATTACGATCTCTCCAAGCGTGAATACAGAATCTTCAATCCTGCGCATGCCATCAAAAGCACGATTGCCTACGCCATGTTGCGCATGGCAGGAATCCAAAAAAAGGAAACTATCCTGGATCCCTTCTGCAGCGCAGGTATCATCCCGATTGAAGCAGCACTCTTCTTTGCAAATAAATCACCGCACTTTTATAGAAAAGCATCCTTTAAGACAATCCCAGGGATATGCACAGAGGATGTACTTGTGCCTCTGGACAAAAAAACAGGTGAAACTGAAACAACAATTCATACTGTCCATCCTTCTTTCCATGCCATTGCCGGTGCAAAGAAAAATGCAAAGATAGCAGGCGTTGAAAAAAATCTGCAGTTCAGCAGGACTGAACTGGACTGGTTGGACACCAAATTCAAGGAAGGTGAGATAAAACATGCAGTCACCATTATGCCTTCGGGAAAGCAGGAAGCGCCAGACGCCAAGAAAACCTATAAGGATTTTTTCTATCAGATGGAATACATCGTAGACAAAAAAGGGGTTGTGGTCATCGCAGCAACGCAACCCGAACTCATTGAGGAGTGGAAGTGCTCCTTTGTAATTAAGGAAAAACGCACCATTATGCAGGGGATGATGCCTCTACAGATTTATGTCTTAGGACGATAGAAAAGGATATAAAGCATTGTGGATTCGCTGCAGTATGCAAAAGACACTGGGAGATATAGTAAAAGGTCTACTTCCAGAAGCTGCAAAAAAAAGGTTGCAAAACCTCCCCCCAGATATGGAATGGGCTGCGCCATTTCTCTATGGCACAAAGATATTTCCCCCCCGAGGGGTGCCGGTCATGTTGTCCAACAGCGAGAAAGATTTTCTTTATGACCTTGCATCCTCTGTAGATGAGGGGGCAATCCTTGAGATCGGCTGCCATTCCGGTGGTTCTACGTACTTCCTTGCAAGAGGCGCACACAGGCATCAGAAAACGGTGTATTCTATAGACCCTTTCCTTTTAGAGAGAGAAAGACAGGTGTTAGAAGATGACGGGTCCGGATATTTCCATCAAAGCCAGATTTGCAGGAAGCCATCAAAAGCAGCTGTTGCACAGACATTGGCAGCTTATGGCATAGACAACGCAGTGCTAATAGAAGGGTTCAGCGAAGAAATAGCACCCACCTGGAAAATTCCATTAGGGATGCTCTGGATAGACGGTAACCACGCACATGCAGCTGAGGATTTTTATGCGTTCCAAAGACACCTGTTACCAGGTGCCATTGTTGCATTTCACGATACGCAATATGGTATATATCCCCATGGCAGAAAAGATGTTACCACTGCTGTTAACGAGATTCTTGGCAATGGATATATTCAGCCGGGAAGCGTAGCAATTGTTGATTCTATCACTGCGTTTAGGGCAAATATAAATAGTAGGCATTGTATTAACTAAGATACTTTAATATAGTAGTTCTTCTTTTCTCTTGGTTGACAGAGGTGTATCAACCATGGCGAGACCAAAAGGAAAAATAAAAGTTGTTTGTCAGAACAAGTCCTGTGAACTTTTCCGGAA
>JACRKK010000091.1 GCA_016219795.1 Candidatus Woesearchaeota archaeon
CATAGAAAACGCAGGGTTAAAGAAAATCGGCCCGAGCGAAGCGAGAATGCCGCCGGTCTATTGACCGGCGGTGGTTGCCGAAAGCGTAGCTTGAGCGCAAATAGGAAGAACTTGTTCTTCCGTGGCCGATTTTCTTTTTACTAATTAAGAAAGATCTTCAGATTACTCGAGAAGAGTTTGTCGAAAGCCGTTATAGCAAATTGCAATGATAAATGAACATTTTATTTGCAATTTGCTAGTTAGCGAATCTCACAATTGTTCAATAATCAATGAGATTCGCTATTAGTTATCATTTTTCCCCAATGTGTACTTCCAAACGCCATAAAAATGCGTTTCATATTCTAACCAAACAGCTCCCGCACCCTCTTAGGGATGCCTCGAAGATACAGCAGCGCAAGCGGAGCAGCCCAGTTTGCTGTCCGCTCCACAAAATCCCAGATGGGCTCTCCGGAGATGGGACGGATAAGTGCAGTGGCAAATCCCCAGAAGGTTGCCCAGATAAGAACAATCCGTAATGGCATGAGCAGGGCAAACGCTGCGACAATGACATCCAGCACCCCAATCAAGGGAAGCAGGGTCATGGCAGTCGGCTCAGGAATGCCGACTGACGTAAAATAGGGGAGCCAGCTCTTCTTGACCATCAGCGCAAAGATGCCGTGCCCCAAAAACGTGCCGAAAACTGCTATGCGCAATACCCACTCAACACTCCTTAAATTACCAAAATCTGGTTTCATCTTACTTTCACCTCTTGCTCAACACAAGATTTCCTTACTGATCTTTGGTATGTATCCCAAACGCATTATGCAGCCAGCAAAAGCTGACAAAGCTCTCGATAAGTGCAATCCAGCCTACAATGAAAATAAGCCAATTCACAAACGGGCTGGCATACTGGGGGGCAAACGGTCCAAGCCACCAGAACGCCAGAGCAAACCTCAACACCCTGTCCACTTTACCTAAATTCTTCTCCATTTTTTCACCTCTTTTGCACTTCAAAATACCTGAAAACATCATGCAATGCATTCGTCTTTGAATAGAATAAAACCTGCTTTTTTGATATTGTCAGCCGTATCCCTTGTCACATCAAAGCCAAAAATGCCTTTGGTTATAGGATTGTGCAGTTTCTCCACCAGTGCCAGCAATTTATTCTTACTCAGTACATGTTCAACCATAATGATCTTTCCCCCTTTTTTACAAACCCGATACATTTCTTTGACTGCTAAAATAGGATATGTCACCGAGCACAGAACGCAAAACGTGACAACTGCATCAAATGTATCATCAGGAAATAACAGGTTCTCAGCCCGTCCGGAAACAAGCACCGGATTTTTACCAAATTTTGCAGCACGCCTTCTTGCTCTTTTCAGCATTCGCTCGCTTGGCTCAATACCAGTCAAATGCACATCTTTTGGATAATAAGGCAAATTTTTCCCTGTACCTATACCTACATCAAGGACCCTGCCTCTCAGATCACCAAGGAATCGTTGTCTCCACTTCTTAAAAAAAAGCACTTCCAGCGGCCATTCGCTTAGCTCATACAATGGTGCCTGCCTGTCATAGTGCCGTATTATCCGCTCATCATTTCTCTCATCCATCGTTTACTTGATCTCCACCAGCGTGCCTAAGCCACCGATGACCTTTACCACCCTCTTTTTGTTCTGCATGGCTGCAACCTCTTCTTCCCGTACATAATCTGCAGCAAACAGCCGCAGCAGTGGATAAAACCAGAAATGGATATACCATGCAGGCCTCGTCAAGAATAGCAAAAACATGGTTCCTCCCCTCTTCAGTTGTCTGGCATATGCATTTGCAACATCCGACGGCGTTTCCAGATGCGAAAAAACCCAGGTGGAGAGAATAATATCATATTTTTCTTTGCCTGGCTTTAGGGTAATATCTTTTTGCAGAACCTTCACTTTTTTTTCGCCCGAAAACTTCTCCTGCGCCTGCTTGAGCATATCCTCTGAAAAATCAAAGCCGGTATAGTGCCTAAAGGGGATACCGGTATCACGGGCTTTTTGGATATTGTATCCTGTTCCGCAGCCAAGTTCCAGTATTGTGCTTTTTTGAGTTGCTTTTTTCCTGATGATTGTCCACAACTCCTCCTCTATTTTTCTTGAAAAAAGCCAAGTCCACCCTCTCCTGAAACCATCGTACCAGAGCGCATGCCAGACCGCATACGCCCTCTGAACATTTTTTTTGTGGTTCGTTTGTTTTCACCTATTTCTTAGAGTTTCTTATATTTCAACAGCAGGGAATTCCCAACCACGCTCACACTGCTCAGCGCCATGGCCCCTCCGGCAATAATTGGGCTTAGGAGCCATCCTGTAAATGGATAGAGAACCCCTGCAGCAATAGGCACTCCAAGCACATTATATACCAGCGCCCAGAACATATTCTGCCTGATTTTTGACATCGTCTGGCTGCTGAGCTTGATGGCCTTTGGCACATCCGTTATGCGGTTACGCATTAGCACAATATTGCCACTCTCCATTGCCACATCTGTTCCAGAACCCATGGCAATGCCGATATCCGCCTGCGCAAGTGCAGGCGCATCATTGATCCCATCACCAATCATTGCAACCTTTCCCCTCTTCTGCAGCTCTTTGACATAATTGGCTTTGTCCTGCGGCAGGACTTCAGCAAAGAACTGTTCAACACCTGCTTTTCTGGCAATTGCAGCTGCTGTTCGTTTATTGTCTCCCGTAATCATATATGTCCGAATACCCATTCGTTTCAATTGTGCAATGGCCATGGGCGCCTCTTCTTTCATCTCATCAGCAACGGCAATAAGACCCATGATGTTCTTACCCTCAGCAACAACCATAACTGTTTTGCCTTCATTCTCCAGCGCAGTCATTTTTTCCTGCACTGCCTCTATTTTAACATTTTTCTTAGTCATTAGTTTCAGGTTACCAAGCGCATAATGCTTCTTGCCTACTATTGCCTCAACCCCATGGCCCGGCACTGCCTTAAATGATACAACAGCAGCCATCTTAATCTTCTCCTGTATAGCTCTGTTCACAATCGCTTCTGCAAGCGGGTGCTCTGACTTTTTCTCAATACTTGCAGCAATCCTCAGCAGTTCCTTTTTAGAGGTCTTGCCCGCGACAACAATATCAGTCACTTCAGGCTTTCCTCTGGTAATCGTTCCCGTCTTATCAAACACCACCACTTTCAGTTTATGTGCAGTCTCCAGCGCATCTCCTCCTTTGATGAGGATGCCATTTTGTGCACCTTTCCCTGTACCTACCATAATGGCTGTTGGCGTTGCAAGGCCGAGTGCGCAGGGGCAAGCAATAACCAGCACCGCCACTGCGGTAATCAGGGCAAAAGACAGCGGTTCTCCAACCACAAAATACCATATCCCAAAAGTGATAATTGCCAACACGATAACAATAGGTACAAAATACGAAGAGACAGCATCAGCAAACCGCTGGATAGGTGCTTTCCTGCCTTGCGCATCCTCTATCAACTTGATAATTTGGGAAAGCGTTGTGTTCTCACCAACTTTTGTGGCTTTGAAGGTGAAACTGCCATGTTTATTTATCGTAGCGCCAATTACCGGATCCCCCTTCTTCTTTTCCACAGGGATGCTTTCTCCCGTAACCATGCTCTCATCAACCGAGGAATTTCCTTGCAGGAGAATCCCGTCAACAGGCACTTTCTCACCGGGCCTGACCAACACTACATCACCTACTTTCACCTCTTCAATACTAATCTTCTGTTCTTTTCCATTGCGGATGACGATGGCAATTTTAGGGGAAAGTCCCATCAGCTTCTTGATGGCCTCAGAGGTCTTACCCTTGGCCCGTGCTTCCAGCCATTTCCCAAGCATCACAAACGTAATGAGGATCGTCGCTATCTCAAAATACTGCCCGCCTTCTCCTCCAAAAAGCACCACATAGACACTGTAAAAATAGGCAGCGCTTGTCCCAATCGCAATCAGGGAATCCATATTTGCGCTCCTGTTCTTCAGAGAATGCCACGTCCCTCTATAAAATTGCCAGCCCACATAAAACTGGACTGGCGTAGCCAGAACCCACAGCAGATATTCCATCAGAGGAACTTCAGCACCAGTCCATCCTAAAACCATGAGAAAAAATGTGGGAACCGCAAACGCCAAACTGATAAAAAACATTTTTTTAACGTACGCTATCTCCTTCTTCTGCTGCTCTTCCTGCTGCTTTGAATCCTCTTTTCCTGAAAAAACAGCAGCACCATATCCTTTGCTTTTGACTGCGTCCATGATTACCTGTTCTCCTGCACGGCGTTCATCATATTCCACAACAGCTTTCTGCGTTGAATAATTTACACTTGCAGAAGTTACACCGTCCACTTTCTGCAGACCTCTGGTAATAATATTAGCACAGCTTGCGCAATGCATGCCACTAATGGATAAAGTTGTTTTTTTCATGGTTTTCCTCCTATGCTACAAAGATGGATGGCGGTGTAAGTAGTATGATGAGGAGTAGCACGGCCAATACAATACCACACCCCCCCAAAAATACAGCAAGTCCCCATGGCTTGCGCACAACTTCGTTGTTCCCTTCCACTACCTCTTCAAAAATCATGTATGACAATCCAATCAGGATTGCAACATTGAAAAACATGAATAGGGGCATAAACCACAGTACCCTATCGTTAAACATCATCAGTGTGATCATAGGGCCCATAGTACCACCCATCACACCAGCCATCATGCCCTCCATAATACCCATAACCCCGCAGCAACTCCCGCAATAGGCACCAACACCAACACCCATAATCATGCCTACCAGAGCACCGACAAAAAACCCGTTAGTCGCTCCAAGAATCGCACCAAACATAATACCTGTCTGCATACCCAACGTCATGCCAATCATCATCCCGACCATACAGGTATACTGCGCCTTATAGGCCTTGAAATGCCAGATTGCACCGGCAACGGTAACAACTGCAACAGTCAGGTACAAAAGCCACCAGCCATAGTTAGAGAACGCTGTCGGTTCAGTTCTGCCTTTATAATAAATGAAGAGTGCATCAAGCACTAATAGAAGGAGGAATGTAACGGTTATATTTCTTAGCATTTGGTATTCTATCTGGTATTTCTGTTTGTCATGCAGGAATTCTTTGGCCCGTTCCTTTATTCTCTTCTTGCCCAATGGCTCCAGGGATGCCCTATATCCTTTCTCTCGTATTGCCCCCATAATCTGTTCTACTTTTATGAGAGATTCATCAAATTCTACATCCACGGAGTCTTCCCTGAAAATATAGCTTTGTATGCCTTGCAACTTTGCAAGTGCACGCTCTATCACTTTGTTGCAGCTTTCGCACATAATGTCCGGACAATAAATCTTCTGTTTCATTTCAAATCTTTGTGACCACATAACCGGTCTCCTCTTTAAGGGTCTTGGTAAGTTCTTCTGGCTTGAGGATGGTGTTTACCTTCAGGGTCCCTTCTTTTTTTGTCTCATCAACAGTAAGCGATACAATCTTGACGCCTATATCTAAAAGAACGTCCTCTACAAGTGCCTTGCAGCTCTTGCAATGCATTCCCTTAATCTTAAATGTGGCTTCCATGTGTCTTCATCCTCCTTTTCATGACAACGTGTCTGCAGTAAGTATGCATATGGTTGTGCATGAGTTCCAAAAGCGGTTTTATTGTCTTGGTGTTGAGGGTGTACACCCGCTCTACACCATTTTGTTTTACAGAGACAAAGCCGCATTCCAGCAGGCGGCTAAGGTTGTGTGATATGGTTGATTGGTCATAGGGCAGTTGTTTTGTCAGTTTGCTTACATTCTGCTCCCCGGTATTCAGGATTTCAATGATGTCTATTCTCACCTGATTTGCCAGTGTTCCAAAGAACTGCTGGTATGGTTGTTTGAGTATCTTTTTCATAGGTATATGTTACTTATGACATATGTTATTAATAACATATATATAAATCTTTTGCACTCTTTGACCACTCAACAGCCGCCAACCATCTGTGGCAAGTCTCTGGGGTTCTTCCCCGATTGTATCGTCTCTTGGTCAGGAAGGGCATTGCCGCTTCCCTCTGAGAAATCACCCACTTGACCGTTAACGATTATGGTGCTGCGCAAGACCTGTATCTCCACTTCATTAAAGATTACTAATGCACAGACTACCACCAGGCCTGCAATGAGAAGCGCTGTGAAACGCCTTTGCTTATATGCTGATTCTGTAATCATGGGGTTTTTTTGGGCCATATATATGTCCTCGTCTCTTCTTGTGGAATCCCGGTTATGGTTATTACAAAATTACTTATTTCTCCATCCGTTTCAAACAATAATGTTCCAGTGGTATGATGGCCTGAAAGTGGTGAGGATGACACAGGTTTTATGGTCTTGCCGTTATATTCTAAGGTTGTTATCTTGCTTAAATCAAATGGGGCCAGATCAACGGAATGGGTGTTTGCGGCAATTTCTACTTCAAATCTCCCATTGTTGAATCTTAAGGGGGTAAGATCAATCTGGACATTTCCGTCGTCGGTATTTCCTGTAGAGATCATGGGGATTGCTGAGTTTTGTATGGGTGTCTGTTGTTGGGCTTGTCTCTGGATATTGCCTGTAGCAACGGTCTTTGCAGGTGATGCATCATTAAAAAATCCGCTGATGGCAAACCCCAGCGTCCCGGCAAGGATGATGACAACCCCTATTAATATATTATATATAGAATAATCATGTTCCATGCGTCTTCCCTCCCTTCTTTGTTTTTCTTCGTTCTGCAATGAATAGTATAATACCTACAAGCGCAAGCGCACCGCCTACAGTCCATAAAACTATGGCATACTTCTGTACAGCAGCAAACGGTGTTCCTGCGATAATCAGCCCACTATTGAACAGCAAAAGATTCTTTGAGATGCATTGCTTCCAATGGGATACAATAACCAGACCCATAAGAAGCACCACTGCGATAATCCATAAGGGGAGTGCAATTTTTGTCAGGAAAAAAAGAGGCATACCCGTGACGGTAATACCAATGAGCCCCAGGAGTGCAATCAACCCAAGACAGACGCTGTGGCAGACCTGCCAAGAGCCAAGAATGCTTGCAGCACCAGAAATGCTTCCGGCAATTCCAGCCACCTTCTCTTTTTTTTTTGTTTCCATTTTACCACCTTTTGCAGCATTCCACCACTTTATTAACAAAGGTATTTAGTCTGGGAATCTGTTGATAGAGATACACCAGTCCAAGCAATGTCCAAACCCCTCCTGCCACCACCACAGCTCCGGCAACCTCTCTTGGGTTGATGATGAGATATGCAATCAGCGTAAGCGTAAGGTAGATAGGCAGCCGAAACAGCAGGTACCTCTTATATTTGTTTTCAAGTGCATGTTCTATGAGATAAAAAAGGCCAATAGTGGTCTGCCCTATCAGGAGTGCAATGAGGATGGGATTCTGGAAGAATCCGATTCTAAGAAGGATAAGAAGTGCAACCCACACCACAAAAACAGAGGAGCACAGCACACAGAATCGTTGTTTTATTTCGGCGGGTAGCAGCTCTTTGACTAGTAACAGCATCAGAAACATACCGGTAATACCTACAAAAACAAGAGTTGGTGCAGAAAAGGTCATGAGAGCATCACCTGGATAATAGCTCCAGTCACCACAAGCAATGCCAGGGTGAGGAGAACACCCTGAAATGGCAGTATCTTTCCCTTGCGCAATGCACTTATTCTGCTGCTGAGCCAGGGAGCTATTGCGACAATAGCCCCTCCAAGCATGCTTCCTACCAGTGCAAGATCAATGATGTATGTCCTGTTTAGGAGAGAACCATAATCACCAGTCCAGGAGATAAAAATAGGATAGATGTTCTTGAGCAAAGGAAGCAAAGGGATGATGGTCAGGAGGAATGATGCAAGGACTATTGCAGTAGTCTGGTAGGGTATATATTTCTTTTTGATCATCCGTCCAACCCACCAGCCTGTTGAGACAGCAAAAGCGCCTACAAATAGCGAAATGATCATGGTATTGACACCAAGCCACATGGCTCCGCCTGCCACTGCTGCGACACCGATAGTGCAGAGCGGACAATGTGCCTGAACACCTTTCACCAAAAGGGTGGCAAGCAAAAGTGGTGTACCTATCTTCATTGGTTTCTTTATGGATTTTAACGCATTCATCCTCTCATCCTCCAAACCATCCCGGATGCATAATCCATAGCATGGCAATCGTGGTCAGAATAACTAAGCCAATCATAATCCCTTTCTTGTGGTGTTCTTGTAACGTCAATGGCAACCACCTTTTTTTTTTGCATTGGTCTCATCGCTGTGATGTCCTTTATGCATATCCTTCATCATAAGCCAATGCATTAGGGGGCAGAGTAGCAAGAGCACCCAGTAAAAATAGCTCCTGCTCACTCCAAAAATGGTGATGAGCATTATGATGATCAAAAGAGGGGCAACGCAGCAGACTACCATCATTAATAGATGGTTCTGCCGCAACCTCTTAAACAACCCTTCCTTCTGCTGTCCGTCCATCATAGCCCTCTTACACGCTCATAAATTCACTAATGCTGCCATCCTTGCCTACTGCATAGACGACAAACGGTCCTTTCTTTGCCCCAGGCATTCCAGGTGATCCTGACGGCATTCCTGGTAGTGCAATGCCTGCAATATCCGGCTTTTCGGTCAACAGCTTTTGAATAGCTTCTTCAGGCACGTGCCCTTCCACAAAATAACCGTCCACAACCGTGGTATGGCAACTGAGCATCCTTGCAGGGATATTATATTTTTCCTTGATTGCTGACATATCGGGTGTTTGCACAACCTCTACATCATATCCTCTCTGATCCATATATTGTACAAAGATACCACAGCAACCGCAGCTCTCTGACTTGAATATGGTCACTTTCTTGGCATCATCAACACCGTTACCTGTCGGCCCGTTGGGTTTGCTACTTGTACAGCCGGCAATCACCACTGCTGCCACCAGCAACCCTACAAACAGATAGATATTCATTTTTTTCATGGTCTCACCCTTGTGGTGATGCGTTTTCTTAAGCACAGCATCACTCTTGTACAGAAAGAGAACTGAAACACCTTATTTAAATAACGGTGAAACTAGTTTCAGTTACCTATTTCAAAAGAACAATGTTGGTCATCCCGCGTCGCTTACGATCAATGACATGCTTTCCTTCCATCTTATCAAGGATTCTTGTGACCTTCACCTTGCTCCATCCAGTCTCTTTGATGATGTCACTTTGGTATATGGAACCCTCATGGCCAACCAGAAGGTCGTGAATTTGTTTCTCCTCAGGATTTAGGGTGGAAGTATCTACTGATGAAGAGGCTGTAGGTTTAGGGGGTTCTGTTGTCTGCCCACCTATGATAAAGAAATAAACGCCACCACCAAGTACCAGAAATGCAATGCCAAACGCAGCCAGAAGTAGCCAGGTGGAATAATCCGTATGCACAGGGCAGTCTTGCATGGAGAGACTAGGGTTTTGCGCAACTGCCTCGCAGAGGAAGACACCTCTTTTGTCTATATTTATTTTCACAAAACCGAGGATGCTGATTAAGACTGCGGAAACCACCAGCATAATAATTCCTACGGTTCTGAGATTGATTGCAGCTATGTTGTTCATGTGTTTCCTAGGTATATACTTCCTATATAAATCTTCTGCAAGATGTTATGGTATCAGCAAAATCTATATCCTGTTTCATCTATTGATACCTTTAAGTCAACTATGATTTGACCGGAGGTTAAGACTATGAAAGCAACATACGGATTAGGGATTGCGGTAAGTGCGTTGGCAGTTATTAGCATTCTGGCCATAGCAGCAGCAGCCTATACAGGAAACGGATATACACAAGGGAGCGGAAACCATCACGCCATGATGGAAAAGCTGATGGAAACCGGGATGTATCAGGACCTTGTGGCATTGCGAGAGGAGACAGGCATGCCTATAATGCCTTGGGTAACAGATGAAAACGCATTTGATGAAATGAAAGAACATCACGAAGAGATGGAAAAATTGCATGAACAGGGCGGTATGGGGATGATGGGTCGCGATATGCATAGTAGAGGCATGATGGGAGGCGGCTGCCGTCAGTTTGCAAAAGTATAAATAGCAGAACAGCAAAAAGAACGCGGAGGTAGAGATAAATGATGTACGGATATGGAATAGGTTATGGTTATATGGGTTTCATGTGGCTGTTTCAGATTGTGATATTGGTTTTGTTTTTTGTGGTGTTATGGTGGATTGTCAAGAATGCAAGCACCTTTGGCTATAAAATAGGGAATGAAAGCCCTCTTGATATCCTCAAGAAGCGGCTTGCCAGGGGAGAGATAACGGAGAAAGAATATCAGACACTGAAAAAGCAAATTGAAGAATGATGGAGGAATAGTAATGGAAGTTGATTTCAAACGGTTGGTTGCTGGCCTTACCCTTATTTTTATTTTAGGGATACTATTTGCCGTAGTCAATGGTATTTACACATCCACAACCAACCAACAGCTTCCTCTTATTGTCTATGGCATCTCGTTTCTGTCCATCCTGCTTGGGGCATTTCTGGTCATAAGCTTTCAATGGAAGATCAACCGTATGCAGCTTGAGAAAGTCCTATCCATCCTCCCACGGGAGGAGCGTATCATTGTCAAGATTTTGCTTGACAATAACAACCAGCTTGAACAAAATAAGGTCGTTGTCCTTTCAGGTTTCACCAAAGTCCAGGTCTCGCGGGTAGTGCAGAAGCTTGTCGAACGCGCAGTTGTGGAGAAAAAAGCAATGGGCAATACAAACCTTATTGTTCTTAAACTCTGATTTTTTCACTTCATTCCAACCCATTGTGCCAGCAGATCATGCCTGCTGAACACCCATTCCGTCACTTGCGGAAGGACATACTCACTGATGCTAAAGGCGGCTTCAACCGCAAGCAAACCGCCAAAGACTATGAAAAAAATACCACTGATAAGATTAGTGCTGTGGATATTATAATTTTTTCCAAATATTTCCCTTTTGAAAAACCGTCCGCGCAGTAACTTCCAGACTCTTCCATCTTTTGGAAGCCTGTCCAAAAGTACGGACAGTAAAAGAAGGGGGGCTATCATTCCCATAGCATACAGAAAAAGAAGCAAACCTCCGGCAACTGCAGTCTGCGCACTTGCTGCAAGTACCAGGGCAAATCCAAATACGGGTCCTGTGCAGCCGGTCCACGTAAGGCCAAAAGAGCTGCCAAAGAGAAAACTTCCCACGGCCCCTTCCTTTCTTTTTATCCGTCCAGTACCTGCCTGAAATGCAAACAACCCTTTTCCAAGAACGGTCATCAGCCCCATAATGGCCATCAGAGCTGCAAACACATACACTATCTCCTTTTTATATATAAGGAGTATTTTGCCCACGCTTCCTGCAAGGACGCCTATAATGATAAGCACGAGGCCAAGCCCGGTGCCGAACAACAGCGTGTGGAAAACCATTTTTTTCCTTGCGGATCCAGCACCATAGGCGACAAACGCAGGCATGAGAGGTAGTGTACATGGTGCAAGGAATGCCAGCATTCCTGCCACAAACGCAACCAGAGAGAGTAATAATAATTGCATACGCTTACCTCACACCACGGTTATGACGCCGCTAAACATTCCCATACTACAGGAATAGACAAATCGTCCTTTTTTTTGCGGTGTGAATGTGTAATCTGTATTTCGTGCAAAATTTGCGTTGATACCCAGTTCCGGCTGAACAACAAAACGTGAACATCCTTTGATTGTCCCATCATTTCGGAGCGTGACTGGTTTTCCTGCTTCAATGACAATCTCTTTTGGCGTGTAGAATCCCCGGTTCATGCCAAAGTTGACAACACCATCTTTTGCGGTAAGCGGCATGGTATTTTGGGGGGTGTTATTTGTATTGCTGCTGCATCCAGCAATGAATACCGTGGTTATTGCAAAAATAAACAGCAAACCATATATTTTATAGTTCATTGTGCCTCCTTTTTGATGCGCCTTCCGTCCGGCGGCTAAACACCCTTAATAAAGTTTGCTGAATGATAATTCAAAAGATTTATATAGTTTACTTTTACCATCTGTGTAAATGTTGAGGGATGGGTAATCCTATGAGGTGGTATAATTGGTATTAACGGAAAAAAACATGGAAAATCTTTTAGTCATTGGTTTTGTGCTAGTGGGTATACTTGTCGTTGTTGGCCAGTTTCAGATTTCTGCAATATCCTCAAGTTTAAGCTCAGGTACAAGATCATCCGGTAGTTCCTTTTCGTTTTTTAGCAGCACGGGTTCAGTGGACCTTAAAAGTGTTGATGTGACCCAGATAACATCTACCCCCATGGCCGTTGCTGCAGTCTTTCCAGAACTAAAAGACGCCAAAACAGAAGATGACATCACTACAATGATGATTCCTACAGGAACGCCCGAGTACAGCGAAGCACTTGGAGGTATCTCCTTTGATGATCCGGTCACGTCAATGGAATATCTGGCAAAATGGTACCCCACAATCAAGCAGGAAGTGCAGAAAGACCCCGCATTATGGAGCCGCTACCTTGCACTTGCGGGAGCTCCCCGGGGAATCAGTTGCGAATACTGCTGCGGTGTAGGTCCGCAGGGCATTGACAAGAAAGGAAACCTGCTTTGCGGATGCCAGCATATGCCAGCTGTGCATGCAGTAACTCTTGGTCTTATGAAGAATACAGATTATAATGATGCGCAAATTTTGCGCGAAGTCATGAGATGGAAGACCACATTCTTCCCAAAGAACATGGTAGGTGTTGCGCTTGAGGTCGCAGGAAAAGATCCGTCGCAGCTCAAGGAGTTACCAGGAATGGTAGGAGGTTGCTAACATGGCAAAAGAGGAAAAAAAAGTTGAGAATGTAGAACATGCGGAGCATGCAGAAGAACACAAAGGCCATGCTCACACCGCACATCATACTGCAGGTAATGCAGGCAACACGAAGCTATGGATTATGGCAGCTGTGCTTGGGCTTCTGATTATTCTTGCAGGTGTGCAGGCAGTGCAGCTGGCAGGTATCAAAGAGAAGATTGCCTCAGGTCCAGCAGTTAGCACCGCTGGAGGAAACACCCAGGGTGGAGCTCCTGCAACTAATCTCAAAAAGAGCTTGGACAGCCTCCCGCAAATGGTCGGTGGATGTTAGATGCAGAACAGCAGATCAACAAATTGGTTCATCATGGGGGGGGTACTGCTTCTTGCAGCTATCCTTCTTGTGAATTCTTTTTTTGTGTTTACCGCAAGCAGCACGCTCGATAAGCGGATACAGCAGGCAAAAGAGTTGGCAAAACCGGCAAAGATTGAACTTGTTGTCCTGACTACTTCTTGTAGCACCTGTTTTGACATTAACCCAACACTTGCAGCGCTCAAGAGCGAGAATGTGGAAGTGACCAAAGAACAATCTATTCCTGGAGATTCTGATGATGCCAAAGCCCTTATTGAACAATATGCACTCACCAGGATTCCTGCCATCATAGTTAGAGGAGAAATCAGCAAAATTGCACCGGAAAATTTTGCTCAGAGAGATAATGCTCTTATTTTTGCAGCATCAAGCCCGCCTTTTGTTGATGCAGTTACAGGTTCATTGAAAGGTGAAGTCTCTGCTATTGTCATTAATGATGTGCGCTGCAGGCAATGTAGCGATATGCGTCGTGTTGTGCAAAGCGTTATCCAGAATGGCGTAGCCATTACTGATCAAAAGCTTTTGGATGCATCAGACGAAGAAGCTGTAGAGTTCATCCAGAAGATGGAAATAAAGAAGTTACCGGCACTTCTGCTTTCTGATGATATTGATTTGTATCCTATTGCAGCAAACATGCGGCAGTCGGGCCTTGTTGCTAAGGATGGGTATTACCTTGTAGAGAGCAGTGCACCTTACATTGAAGCAGAAACAGGAAATGTCCGTGGTCTTGTCCAGTTGCTTATGGTGACCGACAGTTCATGTAGCACCTGCTATGACGTAACCACGCACAAAGGCATTCTTGCACGGCTTGGTATTGCAATTGATGAAGAGAAGACAATAGATCTAGTCTCATCCAAAGGCAAAGAGCTGCAGCAAACATACAACCTGACGCTTGTACCCACCATCATCCTTCAGGGTGATCTGGCGGCATATCCTACCTTTGATACGATATGGAAAGAAGTTGGGACCAAAGAAAGCGATGGTTCGTATGTCTTCCGGAAAGTGAATGCGCTTGGAGAAAGTATTGTCTACAAAGACCTAGTTACGGGTGACATAACAGGCCAGCAAGCAGCAGCGTCTGGAAGCGAATCAGGTGATTCTGCTTCATAAAAAGATGAAGACCGTCCGTATTTTTCTTTTTGTTCTTTTTTTTCTGGTACTTGTTTCTGGCGTAGCTTTGGCAGCCACCAATCTTTCTGTTGGCCTGCAGAAAATCCAGGAATACAACAACCAGCTGGCACGCACCATGCTTGAGAATGTATCCCTATTCATTGCCTTCCTTGCAGGCATAACTTCTTTAGTATCCCCCTGCATTCTTCCTCTGCTCCCTGCCTATTTCGCCGTGACGTTTAAAGAACGCAGGCGTATTACCTTTGCAACATCTGTTTTCTTTTTAGGGTTTAGCATAGTCTTTGTTGCCATGGGCATGTTTGCTGCATTTGCCGGTAAAACGCTTTCGATGATCTTTGCAGGGTCCTGGATAATCCCCCTTGCGGGTGTGATCCTTGTCTTTTTTGGGGGGATGGTGCTTCTGGGGAAAGGATTTGGCGGCTTTGTAAGGCAGGGCAAGTTTGGCAGTGGGTGGTGGGGCGTTTTTGTTTCAGGTGTGCTGTTTGCCATAGGATGGACTGCCTGTACCGGCCCTCTTCTTGCCGGCGTACTCCTGATGGTAGGCACCTTCCAAAATTATATGACTGGTGCGCTTCTGATGTTTTTCTATGCTCTTGGGGTCTTTTTCCCTCTCTTTATCCTCTCTTTCTTTTATGATAAGTTTCATCTGGAACGCATGCCTTGGCTGCAGAAGAAAGTGTATGTGAGGGTTGGTCGGAAGACTCTGGAAACCACCTATCCTAATCTTATCTCAGGCATCCTGTTTGTGCTGCTTGGAATGGTATTCATTCTTTTTGGAGGAACCGGCGTTTTCAATGAGTACCAGTTATTTGACATCAAACAGTATTTCTATAGCTGGCAGAACCTGTTTATTGCACATCCAGCGACATTCAATATCATCGGTGTTATTATTCTTGCCCTTTTTATCCTAGCCCTGGCTTATGTTTTGTTCAAGCAGTCAAAGAACAAGGAACAGTCAAATTGAAAACAATCATTATATTGCAGCCTGTTTCTGATATTCGCTGACTTTCTGTTTGGCTGAGAGTAGATGTCTTTCGGTATTCTGCATACGCACGGCAACGGCATCTGCGTCTTTTTCTTCTTCATTTAATTCAGAATAAAGGATATTAAAATTGGAGATGGGGGTGAAGAGGCGGAAAAGTGTGTTGGTGAATTTGAGGGGGGAGGATTTCTGTTGGATGTGGGCAAGTTCATGGAGCAGCACAGCGTCCAGCTCTTTGGGCTTGAGAAGCTCAACGATGCCCATGGTAAGGAAGATGCTTGGGTGGATGTGGCTTATGGAGAATGCATACGGTTCTGCTTTGTCAAGGAGATAGACTGATGGCGTTTTTATCCCCATCTTTCTTGCATGTCTTTCCATTTTACGGAAAAGAACATTTTCCTGGGTTATGCTCTTGCTGCGCGAGGAGAGCATATAGATAAAGGGGACAACAACAAAGCTTAAGAGGATTGTTACCACGATGGCGACAACGCCAGAAGAGACAAGGGATTGGGCCATTTGGCAGGATAACAGTATTTTCTGACAGGTCCTGGCATAGAGGTAGTAAGCAAAAGGGAATACCATAAAAAAGACAAAACTGTAGAGCAGACCAAGCTTTTCAGCGTTGCGCAGCTGCTTACGCAGGATTAAGAAGAGGCCAAGAAGCAGGAGGGCAATGACTATGGACAGCATGACGACCAGCTGGTTTACGGGTTTGTCAATGAAGGTGTTTACGCATTCATAGCACATGGCCATAGGGCTTTACCTCTTCTTTCCGAACCGCTCATCAAAATAAGCAGTGGCGATGTTGCCAAAACGTTCAATTAAGTTATCAACAGAGTTGCGCAGCACAGCTTTTTGGTAATCTTCTTTTTCAGATGCAGGAGAATAAACATATCGATATCCTCCCCGGCAGGTCTCAATGCTGCGCTTCACCAGTTTCCGTTCATGGAGGCGGTCCAGAAGCACTGCAATGGAAGTATGCGCAACTTTCCTTTTTTTCTTAAGGACATCATAGATATCGCGCACTTTTGCCTGTTGTTTCTGCCAGAGAAGTTCAAGGATCTCCTTTTCAAGTGGCCCAAGTCCAGACCCCAGTTTTTGTGGTGATTTTTTCATTTGTTTAGGTGGTGGTGCCGGTTGGCACATATCCATAAAGTGGGCAACCGGTGATGACTGCCAGTTTTTCAAGCGGCACTTCTCCTGATACTCTGTTGCCGTCGGCAAATTCCCAGGTAGGGTAGCCTTTGATATTTTGCTGGATGCAAAATTCTGTCTGGCCGCTTTGGTCAGGAAGTGAGCACTCGATGTAGTTGGCATATTGCCACGCAGACCCAAATGCTTCTTTCTGATTTAGGCAGTGCGGGCACCAGAATGCGCCGTACATCTTGACGCCTTTATCACTGAGGCACTGGGCAAAAGCGTCATCAGACACTCTTGTTTTGCAGCCGGCGATAATCACAAGCAGTGCAATGCTGCATAGGATGATGATGGTTTTGGTGTTCATGGGCATGAATTCTCCCCTCTTGTTTTTAGAAGATGATACTCACCTTTATATATAAAGGTTTCTTTTGTTTTGTAAAAAGAAAATCGGCCACGGAAGAACAAGTTCTTCCTATTTGCGCTCAAGCTACGCTTTCGGCAACCACCGCCGGTCAGTAGACCGGCGGCATTCTCGCTTCGCTCGGGCCGATTTTCTTTAACCCTGCGTTTTCTATGAAAATGCACAAGTTGGAATCACATAATGGGAACAGGATAAATCACTAAAGTGCTTTTTCATAGATGTTGAAAGTCGCTAAA
>JACRKK010000093.1 GCA_016219795.1 Candidatus Woesearchaeota archaeon
ATACACCTCTGTCAACCAAGAGAAAAGAAGAACTACTATATTAAAGTATCTTAGTTAATACAATGCCTAAATCTCTTTAAAAGAAGCCTTTAAATACTACATTCACCGCAAAACCGGGCATGAGTGTATGGACGATCATCATCGGCCTTCTTGTATTCCTCTGGAAGCTATTTGTGGACTGGCTGAAAATATTTATTGCACCGATCCATAATTGGGAAATGCTCTGGATTATTATCCCCATCTGGCTGGCATGGTTTTTTTCTGAGTTTTTTCAGGAAAAACGGGGAACAAGTTTTGGTAACGCCATCTCTAATGGCGTGGTAGTGCTTTGGGTAGGGATAGACTGGATGCGTCATCTTGTTGGAAATCTTTCGGATAACACCCTTACCTTTGGGTGGGAAACTGTTTTCAAATTCATTCTTTCTCTCCTTACATTCACCTTTGGGCTGTTTGTGATTGTTGAGGGCATTAAAGGCAAGGGTTTCATTAAATTCATTGGCAGAAGCAGGGAAGTAACCTACATCCTCTTGATGTTTTCTCCCATTGTTTATGGCATCACTTTCATTACCTGGGAGAATATGCTCTCTATCCTGCTGTTCTTTCCCGTATTCTATTTTGTTATAGAACTGATTGATCGCTGGGTGCCGGATCCCAAATCGTATGAGGAAGATGAAGAAAGGCCCCATAAACCATCGTCGGATTCCGGGTTTGGAGACTTAAAGTTGTAGAAGTAGGAAGACGCACCCTACGATGGATAACTGCACGTCCCCACAAGCAACCTTATCCTTTCCTTAATCCCGCTACCCGACAAGCACCACAACAACGGGTTAACGCTGCTGCATTCCTGCCCTGACGTGATTCCCAGCTGCTGCAATCCAGCCGGACAGGATGTCATTGTAGAGGACAAGACTTATGGAAACAACAATTACCGCTCGCAAAGCTTCAGCCCGGCCATGAAGTCCGTTTGCCGTTACAGGAGAGGACTACCCCCCCAGCCTAGTCTTCCCAGGACGATAGAATATCAAACGGTTTTTAAGGCTTACGCTTTGGGCATAGGTTTTTAAAATAATCCTGATTTACTTTGAAATATGATGCCACTCATGGTAAATTCGGATACCAGCTTTCTGGAATACCTCACCCAGGAGATGCAGATGCAGCGGTTGGGGGGGGCTGTTTCCACTCCCTTTAGCTTTGAGGACAACATCCATATTGTGCACCAGATGGTTGCAGAAGTCGGGCTGTTGTACGTTTCTCTTGCATTAGAATATTCAGCCCATAAGATATCAAAAGAAGGCACTCAGAACGCTGTTCAGAGCCTGCTTCAGCTGATTGACCATTCCCCGGAAATTTTTGCATCAATGCAACAACACTACACAAACCTGGCAATGTCCTCAGAAAAGGATGTTATTATTCCTGTAGAAATGCCTTCTCTTCCTCCTTTGGCCCTTCTGGAAAAAGAAGTATTTGCAACCATTGATGCGTATGTCCAGGCAGTGACGGAAAATGTCTATTTGGGTACTGAATCTGATAAAAATTCTGCCATAAAATTGGTTATGGGATATATACATCAAAGACTAAAGACACCTAACAAGAGACACCCCTCATCTAAAAACATTGTTAAGGAATTAGACCACGCTATTCTCCAAAGGTCACATCTTCCTAGAGAAGCGAAGTATGAGCAGGGTATTCAGGAACGCATGGTATGGTTTAGGAAAAAAGTTCAAGACAACCCTGAAAATTATATAGGTGGATGGTTAGGGATGACTCTCCGCGGTGGTGTACCACGAGACTGTTTAGAGGAAATGCAAGCAGAGTATAATTCTGATTTGCTTTTTCCCCCGGTATTCATACCCTATAAAAAGGAATTCATTCATTTTAGCAGGGCTTTGGCGTACCCTGTTGAACAAAAAATGATAGGGGGTAATTAACATGGCACTTTATTTGATTGGCATAGGTCTGCATGATGAGAAAGACATCTCTGTCAGAGGTCTGGAGATCGTCAGAAAATGTGATGTGGTCTATTTAGAGCACTACACCAGTGTCCTGTCCTGCAGCATCAAAGAGATGGAACAGTTCTATGGCAGGCCAGTCCTGCTTGCAGACCGGGACGCAATCGAGAAAGGCGCAGAAGATTTTCTCCTAAAGCAGGCTGCAACAAAAGAGGTTGCGCTTCTGGTGGTAGGTGATGTATTTGCTGCAACCACACACGCAGACCTGTTCCTGCGTGCAAAGAAAGCCGGGCTTCAAGTTGAGGTGGTGCATAATGCGTCTGTTATCTCTGCCGTAGGCATGACTGGTCTTGAAGTCTACAAATTCGGGAAGACGCTTTCTATTCCGTTCCATCACAAGGGCGTAACATCTCCCTTTGATGGCTTCAAAGCAAATGATAAACAAAACCTGCACACACTTTTTCTTTTGGACCTGGATCCAAAAACAGGGAAATTCTTGACGATTGGAGAGGCACTCTCTTATCTGGTGTCATGCGGTCTGGATGAGAAACGCCTAGCTGTTGGTTGTGCAAGTCTTGGAGCGAAAATGCCAGAAATAAAAGTTGGGACTGCAACAAAACTGCTGACTCAGAAATTTTCGCTCTATCCTCAATGTCTTATCATCCCTTCAGAACATCTGCATTTCAAGGAAGAGGAAATGTTAAATGAGTGGAGTCACCAATAAATTTGTGTTATATAATTACTTGTGACTGTCCAAGTGCAGTCACAAGTCTGATAATCCCGATGAAGTCGAGATTATCTTTACGGATAGCCCCGGGCGGTTACTTTGAGACGGGACGTCGAGAAGTTGCCACCAACGAAGTTGGGGTGCATGTTTGAATACGCACCATATTTTGTGAGTGAAAGAAAAAGGTGCCTAAGTAAGTCAGTCGGAGAATCCATGTTTTTTTGGACTTTCAAGGAAAAAAACGGTTCTGGATAGATTTTACCGGAATTTTTAGGTTTAATCTTACGTTTTTTCCGATAGTTTTGTAAGTTTTTTGGATATTTTAGAAGTAGCCATATTAACCCCTTAGTTATTTTCGTTGGGATGTATAATCTAAAAAAAATGAATGGTACATTTAAAGGTATCATTGCTGAATGTTTATTTAAATTGACAAGACAATATGTTGTCCTTCCATTTCTGTTTAGTAATCAGAAATATCTTTCTTCTTTTAGGTGCTATTTTACGGATGAACAACGGGCATTTATCATAAAATACTGGAGGTCTATCGACGCAATAGAAATTAAATTTGAGAAGGGTCGTCATAAAACTGTTGCTCTTTATGAAGTCAAACTCATAAATGAGTATCAAATGCGCATGGGGTTAAAACCAAAAATGACATTGTCTGTGCATAGTATTTTTCTGCAGGCAAGAAATATAGGTTTTACAACAAAGTTAATTTATATTTCTCTTAAAGATGACTGGAATTATTTGGTTGAGGAATTTGATTTTGATAGCAGCTTATACTCTATTGATAAGCCTAAACCCTATGATAGGGAAAAAAACAGCCCGGGGAATAAATATGGTAATAAAGGATAGCCCCGGGCGGATTCGAACCGCCGTCCCCGCCTCCAGAGGGCGAGATGATTGGCCGCTACACTACAGGGCTGCAAATAGCTGCCAGAAACAATGGGCCCTATTTATATCTTTTGAAAAAAGAATTATTTATGTATCCTTCGCTGCTCTTTGAAGGATTTATAGATGGGTCTGGTCTTCTTTAAGCCATAACGGAAGAATTGCTCAATATTAGATTCATTATCTTTCTTAAATGGCTGGTCTGCTGGAATCTCTATGCCTGCGATGGACTTCAGCCGTTCGTCTATCTTTGTCTTGTCCTTTATTTTTGCTGGTTTGTTCTTTTTGTCTTTCTTACCCATGATACCAGTGCAGAAAAAAGCAGGGATTTAAAAATATTGTGTTTGTTGGTGGGCAAAACATATAAACCACTTGTTTCTTCAGTGGTTTATGGCAAATCCTATACAGAAACCAGCGTTATTGGTTATCCTCCTCGTATTGATTGTAGGCTCTGTATGGTATTTGGAGTCCATGAAAGCAGCTCCTCTCAACCAGGGGCCTTCTGTCTCTGAAGATGGGCAACAGGCTGCGCTCCCTGCTTCTGACCAACCCGTTGCCGATACAACCCCCATTACAGATGGGGAACAAACGCCGTTGGAAGGATTTGAACAAAGCACCCCAGCCATCGACAAGAGCGGTTTTAAGAAAGCCCCAGAATTTGCAGGTATTGAACGCTGGATCAACACAGAGCCATTGACCCTCGAACAGCTACGCGGCAAAGTGGTCTTGGTGGATTTCTGGACCTATACCTGCATCAACTGCATCCGTACCTTACCCTACCTCAAAGAATGGGATGAAAAATACAGGGACCTTGGCTTAGTCATCGTCGGTGTGCATACCCCTGAATTTGCGTTTGAGAAGAAATATGAGAATGTAGTGATGGCAAAGGACAAATACGGGCTTATGTTCCCCATTGCCCAGGACAATAACTACCAGACCTGGGCTGCCTATAAGAACCGTTACTGGCCACACAAATATCTTATTGACACCGAAGGATACATCCGTTACGATCATATAGGAGAGGGCAATTACCCAGAGACGGAAGAGATGATAAAAACGCTTCTGGCAGAGCGAGGCATGAATGTCGCAAAGATAGAGGCAACTAAGCTTCCGGATAATACCCCTACACAAAAGATATCTCCAGAGATGTATGCAGGCTATGCCTATGCTTTACCCCGGGGTCAGAACATCGGCAATCCCGAAGGATTGCAGCAGGACACCACAATTCTCTATAAAATGCCACAATCGCTTAAGGAGAATGTCATCTACCTTGAAGGCAGCTGGAAGAGTAACCCTGACGACCTGATGTTGGTGGAAGGTGGGGGACAGATTTTCCTCAAATACCAGGCCTCTTCTGTCAATACCGTAGCAGACGCTAAGGAGCCGGTCAAGGTTGAGGTGTTCATCAACGGCAACAGGATAACCAAAGAGCAGGCAGGCAGCGACATTATCTTCAAGGACAACAAGGCCTATCTTATGATTGATAAACCCAGACTCTATGCTATTTATCAGGGCGATTATGGCTCAAATACGCTTACTCTTGCCGTACAGGGTGCTAATTTCTCGTTCAATGCGTTCACCTTTGGCTGAATCACCACACCTATACGCTCAATAGTCTCAGTAATCTTTAAAAGGGCAATTGCGTTCGCCTGGGTGTATGGGGGATATTGCTGGCCTTGTTAATCGGTTTCATGCAGCATTACATAATCTTAATGGGAATAATGGTAATATAGCTGCTCTTGCAAGTGAGATAGCAACCCATGTCAGCGGCAATGGAAGGAGGGTCTTGGGATTTGCTGATATCACAGGGATCTTAGTGGATTATACTGAACAGATAGCACACCCAGGTCAAGAGGAATCCACGGAACTTGGGAGTCTGGCAGAGCGTCTAAAACACCCAGATTGGGGTGCAGATCCTGAATTTGTTCAAAAACATAAAAAACATCTAATGGATGCCCACTATAGACGGGTAAGGATTGAATTTGAAAATAGCAAATTTGGAAGCATTTCTGAGCTTGATGATGAAGGAATAAAAAAGATTTTTACTCCAAAGCAATTGGAGGCATATGTGAAGACAGGGCTGGGATCCTATACTTTCTGGAAGAATTTGGGAGCAGTGGTCGTTAGAGAGCATGGAACGGGGAATCACACAACAATTGATGGTATCATGAAGGCTCACCCTCTGTTTCATGATCTTGCCGGGAATTATTTGAGAGTATATCTTGCCCAGCGCTTTACAAACAGCATGTTTAAAGAGAGTAAGACTGGTGAGGCACTTAATGAACTGGCCGATTTGTTTAAGCTGTATGCTCTTGCAATCACACGGATTAAGAAGGAAGAACCAAAGAATGTTCCTAAAGTCCTTGATTTTGCAATCGATAATTATTTCCAGCGGGTCATAGAAGGTAAAAGCAGTGGTGCTTCTCCGATGGCACTAATGGTGCTTTCAACCATCCTTACAGCAGAGAGATTTATGGATGCCCCCTGGAAGATGTATAACCCCAAAAACGAATGGATTACACGAATGAATGAGTGTTTAGATAACGACCATCAATCTGACGGACTAAAAATCTATCATGAAGCTGCACAGTTATTTGAGAATTTCCCCTCACCAATAAGGTATAAGAGAACTGAGCTTAGACAAGCAAAACCTGCAGGTCCGAAGCATCCAACTGAAACAAGAAGCGTAACCTATAGAGGACCACGCATCCCACTGGAAAATTTAGAGATGATAAACGGAATCAACCACGGGCTGGAAGGGCAATTTCTTTACCAGAGGCTGGTGTGGGACGGCGGCTATGAAAAGGGTGCTGTTCTTGGGATTGGACAATTTGAAGGGAGGATTTATGTTGTTCAGCATCTTTCAGCAGAAGAAAGCAAAACACCCCCCCTCTGGATTGATGAGGACATGCCAAAAAATTTAAACATAAAGCCAGATCAGGAAGTAATAGTTATGTCAATGAGCCCCACCCTTAGAGAGGAGGTATTTTCCCCCCTTAAAACACATATTCAGAAAACTTACCATACAAACAGAGTCTACTATTTTAGTCTCTAAAATGATTCTGGAAAAACGCATGAAGGTCCCGAACGGGAAACTGCTAATCGTGAAGGCAGAAATAGCTACGGGAAAAATTCATCGCGTTTTCTTAGAGGGGGATTTCTTTTTTTATCCGGAAGAGAAATTGCACCTGTTTGAAGAGGTGCTTTGCGTGCATCCTTTTTCTGAGGCAAAAACTGCGCTCGAGGCAGTCCAAAAGAAAGAAGGCATTCAGCTTGTGGGTATTACCATTGATGCTATTGTTGCGCTGATGCAGCAGATAGATAGGGAGATGGGAGCATGAAATGGCGTTTTATTTCATTCTCGGAGAACGCAGCTGCAATGAATATGGCAATTGATGAGAGCATCATGGAACATGTCAGATCCGGCAAGAGTGCTCCAACAATACGGTTCTACAGCTGGCAGCCGTCTGCCATTACACTGGGGACATTTCAGTGCAGGGGAGACGAGGTGGATATGGAAGCGGTACAGCATGCAGGTGTTGATGTGGTGCGCCGCATCACTGGCGGCGGCGCAGTGTACCATGACCGTTTTGGAGAAATTACTTATAGTATTATTGCACCAGAGAGCCTGATTGCCAAAGAGATTCTAAGATCGTATGAGGAGATTTGCAGCTGCATTGTTTCTGCGCTGCAATCGCTGGGTATTACAGCAGTCTTCAAGCCGATCAATGATATAATCGCTGATATGAAAAAGATATCCGGCAGCGCCCAGACGCGCCGCGGCGGAGTGCTGTTGCAGCATGGAACTATCTTATTTGATGTGGACGTTGATACCATGTTTTCTCTCTTGAAAGTGGATAAAGTCAAGGTATCTGACAAGTTTGTGCAAAGCGTGAAAAAAGTGGTGACTTCCGTGCGACAGCAGAATTCGTTGGTTTCAAGAGATCAGCTTATGGATGCTCTAATGACTGCTTTTCTTAGAGAGAAAAGCTGGGAGAATGGTGCATTGAGTGAGAGCGAACTTGCAGGGGCAAAAGTGCTTTCCTTAGAAAAGTATTCCAGTGAAGCGTGGAATAATTGCAGAGTCTAGAGTCCGTGAATAGGAAACCCAAGTGCTGTATCCGCCAGTTCTCCAAAACCTTCTATAAGGGTAGGGTGAGGGAAGACCATCAGCGAGAGGTCTTCTAAAGTGGCACCCATTTCCATGGCGACAACGGCAACCCCAATCATGTCGCTTGCGCGTTCACCAACAATGGTGAAGCCAAGAAGGTTGTTTCCATCATGGATTACCTTGAAATATCCCTGCCTATCCCCCACGATATGGGCTTTGCCAAGGCCCCCATAGGAAAAAGTGGTTATCTTGTAGGGGATATCTTTTTCCTTGCATTCTCTTTCCGTCATGCCGACACCTGCAATTTCTGGGTCTGAGAAAATAGCATAGGGGATAAGCGCATCAAAGGTGCTGCGCTTTCCCACGATAACTTCTGCCACTATTTTTGCTTCTGCAGCTGCTTTGTGCGCAAGCATGACACCGCCGATAATGTCACCAATGGCATAGATATGCTGGTCATGGGTCTGGAAACCTTCGGCTGTCTGTATGAATCCTTTGTCTGTTGTCTTTACTTTTGTGTTTTCAAGCCGGAGTTCTTTGACATCAGGAACGCGGCCTATGGCAACCAGTACTTTTTCTGTCTCAAATACTTGTTGTTTCCCGTCTAGATTCACCGTGGTAATGACACTGCTCTCTTTTTTTTCTACAGATTTCACTTTGGCGTTGCAGTAAATGGATGTGCCCATGGATTCTAGATTCTTTCGTACTGCTGCTGCAATGTCCCCATCTAACAGGCTGAGAATAGAGGGCAATGCTTCTACAATAATTATTTTGACCCCCACTTTGGAGAGCATCTGAGAAATCTCAATCCCTATATAGCCGCCGCCGATAACAAGGACTGAGGTGGGGAGCTTTTCAAGCTCAATAGCATGCCAGGATGTTATGATCTGTTTGCCATCCACCTCTATGCCCGGGATGAGCCGTTCCCTCGAGCCGGAGGCAATGATGCATTTGTGGAATTCCAGAGCGTTGATTTCCAGATTTTCCCCCTGCAGCGTTAGTTTAGTGGATTCTTCAAATTCTGCGCTGGCTTTCAGAAGGGTGATATTGTGTTTTTTGAGAAGTGCGCGAATGCCTGAATCGAGGGTCTTTACCACCTGCCGCCTCCACCCTTGGACTTTTGCAAAATCAAAAGATGGCTTTTCGCATTGAATGCCCAGGCGTGCGAGTTTGGGAAGGGTATGGTATTCTTCTGCTGCACGGATGAGGGCTTTGGTGGGGATGCAACCGTGGTTTAAGCAGACACCACCGACGGTTTCTTTGTCTATCAGTGTGACTTTCTTGCCCAGTTCAGCAAGACGAATTGCAGCAGTATATCCACCAGGTCCTGCGCCGATGATGGCGATGTCTGTCTGTCCTACGGATTCTCCGATAACCATATTCCAGACCTATCTACCTAAATCTTTTAAAGGTTGTGGTAAACTGAGGGGTATAAAATATGGTTTCAGTTGCTATTCTCCTAGGGTAGAATTATCTTCTAAACTTATTGAACCGTGGTTTGCCATAACCGCCATGCTGGTCCTGGCTGCGTCCTGTGTTGCCCTGATTATGGCGTCTGTTGCCACCACTATGTCCTCTGAAACCGCCTCCTCTTGGTGGAGGGCGTTCCTGCGAATTCTTCGCTGCCTCTGAATGGAACTGGTGGTCCACGTGCTGGATCTGCATGCGAGTAAGACGCTCTATATTGCGTAAGAACATACGCTCATCTGCTGCGCAGAAAGAGTAGGCAGTGCCTTCTGCTCCTGCACGGGCAGTACGTCCTATTCTGTGAACGTAGCTTTCTGCCTCGTTGGGTAATTCATAATTGATGACGTGCGAGATGTTATCGATATCAATGCCACGCGCTGCAATGTCTGTTGCAACCAGCACCTGAATCCTGCCAGTCTTGAAATCGTGGAGCGCTTTGGTGCGCTGGTTCTGGGTTTTGTTGCCGTGGATGGCATCTGCATATATCCTGTTCTTGTTGAGCATGACTGCCACCTTATTGGCTTTATGCTTGGTGCGGGTGAATATCAGAACGCAAGTAAGATTTGACTGTTTTAGGAGGTCTAGCAAAAGTGCATCTTTGTTCTGTTGGTCTACAAAAAAGACGCGTTGCTCTATACGTTCAACCGTGGTTGCCTGCGGCGTGACTGCGACCTGGATGGGGTTGGTTAGAAGCTTTCGTGCCAATTCTGCTACCAGCGGTGGCATAGTTGCTGAGAAGAAAAGGGATTGCCTTTTTTGTGGGAGAAGAATAACTACTTTCTTGATGTCATTAATAAAGCCCATGTCCAGCATCCTGTCTGCTTCGTCCAGTACGAAAAATTCTATTGCTCTAAGATTGACATGATGCTGTTTTAGGAGGTCCAAAAGGCGGCCAGGTGTCGCAATAAGAATATCAACACCTCTTGAAAGGTCCTTGATTTGGGGGCCGTAAGAGACGCCACCAAAGATGGTGGTGTGTCTGAATCTCATGAATTGGCCGTAAGTTGCAAAGCTTTGTCCTATTTGTGCTGCTAGTTCCCGTGTGGGTGCAAGGACTAAAACTCTGGGTGTTTTTGGAATGGCTGGTTTTGGCTGGAGTTTTTGGAGAATGGGCAAGACAAATGCTGCTGTTTTTCCTGTGCCTGTCTGGGCAATACCTATGAGGTCTTTGCCTTCCAACAGATGGGGGATTGCTTTTGCCTGAATCGGTGTTGGCGTGACGTATTTTTCTTTGGTGAGTGCTCTCTGCAGTGACTCTATAATATGCAATTGGGCGAAGGTGGTATTTGAATTTTGAGATGTGGGTTGTGCGTTAGGGGTTGAGGGGTGGTTTGGCCTCTGTTGAGGGGGTTGTGGTCTGTTTTGAGAGGACGGATGCGGCCTTGTGGATGCGCTTAGACCTACTCGGTACGAGTCTTGGTTGTGTCGGCTCTGGGATTCTTGAGAAGCGTGGGAGACATGGGTGCTACTATGGCTGGTGTTGTGATGGGAATGTTGTTTATGGTATGGTTTGTTGTTCATATTTACTTTGAGATGGTCTTCTCTTTATAAAGGTGTGGGGTTTGGGTCAAGTCAAGAAGTGTTCTTTGCTTGGAAGAATTACAGCACAGGAATTCACTTCCCCAATTCCAGCCTATCAAGCATCCTTATTGCTTCCTTGTCAAACCTTGAGAAAGCAAACCATTTCTTACCTAAGTCCTTTAAAGATGCTCCTAAATGATAGACTTCTGTATGGTCAATGATTAGGAACCGGTCATGTGACTGCTTAAACTCTTTGAGGGTGAGAGATGGATATTGTGCATTGTATTTTGCCAAGTCAAGTAATAGTTGTTTGGAAATCTCCTTGGTGAAGATGGTAACCTGGACAGCTTTGCGTCTTTTCGAGAGAAGAGTTAATACCGAATCATCAATAAAATTGTCAATAAGAATTATAGATTTATCAGCACTTCTGATGATGTCTGAAACAAAGGTGTAGGCATCAAATACCTGCCCTTCAAAAAAGATGCCTTTCTGTGGTTTTAGGTCTTTGCTTTGTATGGCATCAAACAGCTCATCAAACTTCTTACCGTGGTCCACTTGTTTTCTCTCTACCATTTCTAATCTATAGAATATATCTACATTTGCAGCGATAAATCGTCTCATGGCGACAAACGCCCTCATAATCAGGATATTCATTTCTATTGCTTTATCATTTGTCAATACACTTGAAAGGTTTGCCACTCCCTGCTCAGTAAATGCATAAGGCAGATATCCTCCAAGATGTTTCTTTGAAGGTATCGCATTTTGCGATACCAAAACTTCTACCTCTTGGTCCGTCAAAAGAAGCATGAAATCTGAGGGAAACCTTTTTCCATTCCTTTTTACCTGTTCTCTTAAACGAATCGCCTTCACTCCATACATTTCTGCTAAATCTCTATCAAGCATGACCTGCATGCCACGGATACTATGTATACTGTTCCAGATGGTGCTTTCGTTGAGGATGAGGTCTGATTGCATTAAAAGCTGAAAGCTGTATCGTTTTATAAGCTTTATACGCGCACATGTCCAGTGGGAAGTGGGTTGGTTTTTTGTCGACGGAGGAAATCCGGAAAAAGCATTGAGATGTCCTGTGGTTTTTGTGGGTGCATCGGAAAAAACAAGAATATATAAATAGGTCTTCCGGTACTCCAACCATATAGATGGACACCAAAACCAATCTCAATGAGTTAAAGGAGAAAATCAAGAAATTCTGTGAGGAGAGAGACTGGGACCAGTTCCATAACGCCAAAGAGTTGGCCATTGG
>JACRKK010000092.1 GCA_016219795.1 Candidatus Woesearchaeota archaeon
AAGAGCATAATAAGGAAAATGAGTGAAAGTCAAAGAAGATAACAACCATTTCTATTGCAGATTTCTAGACGAAAAGGTATTTTTTTTCAAAAAATAGGGTTATTCCAAGTTCTCTATACTAAAAGTGGACAAAAGTCCCCGCCCCCGGATTTGAACCAGGAACCTTTCGGTTTCAGCTGACTTGCTATCATTCCTTGCCTGAAGGGCATGAGGTCAGCAAGCGTATGTCTACAGCCGAACGCTCTGCGGTTGAGCTAGGCGGGGTTTATGAGTATAATTTGCCTACAAACTTGTTTTTGTAGGAAGTTCGGTGGACTTCCCAGCGGAACGTCCACCTTGACTACACTATCAAATGGTGTTCCATTTGCGCGTTGCGGTTGAGCTAGGCGGGGAAGTAAGGACTATGGATACGAAGAAGTCTGGGAACAGGTAAGAGATTTATAAAGGTTTTGCTGGATTTACTTATTCTGCACAAGCGTCCGACTGGATGACACTACTTTCTGCATTCCCGCAGGGGTCACATACTTAACGATAGTAGAGGGAAGAGTAATATCACCAAGCACTTCCAGCTTTGATTTCATTTTATAAGAAATAATGCGCTCCTCATGTGCTTCCAGTGTTGGTAGGCTCCATTTAAGCAATGCACCTTTGGTGTCATTGCTAATCATCTTTTCGGGTTGGATAGTGCCCGGACTCGTATCATGCAATGGCTCTACAATCCGTGGCAAACGCTCCAGAATCTGCACCTGCTCCATAGACTGGTTACTCCTATTACGAATATAAAGCAGCACCTTCACCTGAGAAATGGTTTCATTCCCTCCATAAGTAGTAGCTAACCTGCGCACCACCACCGGGGACCTATAGGTAAAGTAAAGGTAGGTAACTATAACAACAATACCTGCTAGGATCAGAAATCCGTAAAAGAGCGGTCTGTAATTGGTAGTAACCGTAACGGTTGAGGATTCCATAGGACCAAGTTCAAGCTTCCAAATGAAATAGCGCCTGCCATTCTGTTTTTCCACAACTGCTTTGGGATCTGTAGAAGTAAACCATCTCCCAACAAAAGAGGTTGGATAGGTAATAATATCAGCACGACCAGTATTCCCACGGTTGGTATAACTTAAAGTGACTGTCTTTAGAAGCGCAGCAGAACGCTCATCCTTAGTCTCCACAAATTCAGTGTACGGAATAACATTCAATACTTTGGTTGTTTCATATAAGGTAAGATTGCCCCTCATAACTGCAAAATAGGCTTTATAATCGCCAGCTGTCTGAGTGTCTAGAAGGTCAACAGAAAATTCTTCTGTTTTGCGTGTGTTGGGTCCTGAAGCAAGAGAAATGTTTCTTTCAAATGAAAAAAAGTCACTTCTTCCCACAAGCTTCAGTTGGGGGTGTGAGAGGGGATTCCTATTATCAAGATAGAAGGTAATGGTTAAGGGCTTACGAGGGTCTAATGCGGGCTCTGATAGCTCAACAGCACTGTACACATTAGGGACGTACTCTGCTACAGGAGGCGGACCTGCTTGCTTTACAAAAATCTTAAGTCTGACACCTCTCATCTGTTTCGTGTTTCTGGAAAAGGCGTTTAACGTTACATATTCCAGAGGTGAACTAAACGCATGGGGTTTCATATGGAACTCAATCGTTTTCTCTCCAAATGCTGGAATATCCAAATACAAGAAATCAGACAGGGGCTGAGTATAGATATCCCAACGCAGGCTGTCCCGGTTTGGAGAATGGAATTCAAAGCGGTCACTTGTATCTTGATTGTTCCGGATAGTTATGAGAAAAACTGCAGATTCATTAAGGGTTATCTGATTATCAATCTTTGTGGAGGATATCGAGAAGGGATTTGCTTCATCGGCAAGTACAAGAGCACTGCACAGCAGTAAAGCAACCAGGAAAAAAACACTATATCTTGCCACTCAATCACCTCAGAAAAAATAGGGACTTACTACTATATAAATATTACTGACTAGGGGGAGTAAGCTATTTAAAGAACTGCCGGTTTATGCTTTTTGATGGTAATGCAAGTAATCGCGGCTGTTGAACATTCATCTTCATTCTTAGATTGGAAAAAGAAGAATCCGCACTTCTATCTCGTTCATTGCTTTCGGATGATTAATGAAGGTAAATATGAGGATTGGCAAGTTGGGTATTACAGCAAGGAAAAAGATAAAGTGGTTACTTTTGCCTTAAGCGGGAATGATGTAAGCACGGGTGGAGAAGATGAGGTGTTCAAGGAAGGAGGACACCTCATGATGCTTGATATTAAACGGGTGGATGTAGATGCAAAAAAGGCATTGGAGCAGGCAGAGGCGTTGCTTACCAAAGAGTATCCAGCCCAGACTCCTAAGAACACTATTCTCCTGTTGCAGCATCTCAAAGATGGCCAACGGTGGACTATTACCTTCATCACCCGAAGTTTCAGTGCCATAACCGTGAAAGTTGACGCAATTTCCGGAAAAATAAGGGAGCACAGTATGACCTCTATTTTTGATTTTGCAGTGAAAAAATGAGGGGATTTTTTTGGAGAGGATACATTGGCTTCTTATGGAACCCATAGTCGAGAAAGATAAATAGTCCTTCTATCAAAAATTCCAAAGGAAAAATAGCTTAACAAACATATAAGTTACTAAACTATATGTTTTAGATGCATTTTCTTTAAATAGGAGTTCGTGTTGGAAAAGAAGTATGATTCTCAAGCTTAAAAAAATAAAAGATGTCCCAACGCCGTCGTATGCGCATCCGGGGGATGCAGGGCTTGATCTTTATGCTGCTGAGGATTGTGTATTGCAGCCGCTTGAACGCAAACTTGTGCCTACCGGTATCCAGATTGCAGTTCCCACAGGCTTTGAGGCACAGGTAAGGCCACGTTCAGGGCTTGCGCTTAAGAAAGGCCTAAGCATTGTGAATACTCCCGGTACCATTGATGCGGGCTATAGGGGCGAGGTAGGTGTTATCTGCATCAACCTTGGAAAAGAATCCATTGCAATAAAGAAGAGTGATAAGATAGCACAAATGGTCATCAACAAAGTGGAGCATGCTATCATAGAAGAGACTGATAATCTTGACGAGACCAGCAGGGGAAGTGGTGGTTTCGGCAGTACTGGTACATAAAAAAAGCATAAAGAGGTGAGTGGTATGATTCAGAGCAAAGTAAGTTATAATACCGTAAAAAAGAATAAGAGGCTTTTGGATTGTATTGAAGCAGAGGACGAACAGACAAAAGATATTTAAGCTGTTTCTTTTTCTTTGGGTAATCTATGCAAGTTTATCTCTATGAGCCGTCAGATGAGCAACTCTTAAATTTTTACCAAAGGCAGTATCCCACTTCGACGTTCCTCTGGTTTGCCGGAAACAACCTTAACTGTCCCTATGCCCAACAGATGTCGCTGACCTGGAAACCAGAGTTTGAACGGAACATACGCGACGTTCGCCGCATGCTTGAATTAGGCCCAGCATCTGTCGTTTTCTGCGGTGGAGAGCCTACATTACAGCCGCAGGCACTGCGTTACCTGACCCGCTTTTCCAAAGCGGGAAATCGGGAGGTTGTACTGGAGACCAATGGTACAAAACCACAGATTATCCGGGCTATGCTCAAAGAATGGCTTATCGATAAAGTCGTGCTGTTGATGCCAGCACCGTTTGAGGAAGATGACTTTGAGAGGGTGACGCACTCCAAGACTTTTTTTGTGAGCAGTTCTGAGATTATTGTACCTATGAGGGAAACTCTTGAGCTTTTGCGAAATGCAGACTGCAAATTAGCGGTCCGGACAACGGTTGTTCCTGGCCTGATGTATAAAAAGGAGCATCTGGCTGCCATTGCCCAGGAACTGGTAGGATTAAAAACAGCAGTGTGGCAACTGCAGCCATTGTATCCTCAGGGAGGTATGGTGAACAAACGGCTCCTCTCCCTTCATCCCCCCAGTGAAGATTTCCTGATATTCCTAAAAAACCATTGCCTGGAACATTACCCCCAACTAAAGATTGAGATTCTGGCCTAGAAATCAAGCACCTGCAAGAGATGGCGATGTATTATCTGGGGAGAAAACAATTCCCCTTCCACTACACATTCGATTATCTTCCAACCCATTTGCTGTGCAAGCTGGAGATAAATTCCCTCTACAGTATGGAGGTAATCACGATCTGCCTCATGAATGTCCCGTTTTCGGTCTGCAATATAATCCCTTGCGGGTTTTTTATCAACCAGTACCTGATTGAAAGTGTCAGGGAGGTGAAGATAAATGGTGATGTCTGGCCGCGGCATCTGGTTTTGGACAAATTCCAGTTCATCTACCCACCTGATAAAGGCATCACGCTGTTTCTGGTCCACGAATTTAGCTGCCTGATGAGCCTGATTAGAGGGAACGTATCGGTTGCAGATGACCATATATCCCTGGTTAAGTGCAGTTTGTATTTTTTCCTTTGCTGCAAGGCGGTCAAGGGCGTAGGGCAGGGCCACAAAATAAGGGTTGGTCTGCTGCAGATCTCCAAATTCTCCTCTCAGATATTTTGCAATGATCTTCCCATAAAAAGAGTCGTACTGCGGAAAATCAAAGACTGCTACTTTTATGTTCCGCTCATGGAGAGCATGCAAAAGGAGATCAACTTGGGTCTTCTTGCCTGAGCCGTCTGAGCCTTCGATGACGATAAGTTTACCCTGCATGCCATCCACTAAAAAAAGCTTGTTTTTATGTGTTGTTGTTTTAGAAAAGAACAGTTTATATAATGGTACAACCCTCATGGAAATATGTACCGCTTCAGCTTCAAAACAGATGGAAAACCATCTGGCAGTTTACTCAAGGTAGACATTCCTATGGAAGTCCACCGGACTTAGAGGAATTCGTATGCACCGCTTCAGCTTTAAGATACGACACCGAGGATGCGCAGAAAGCACCTTTAGCACTGCTTTTCCAAAGCACCACATCACGGTTGTGGACATCCAATCCAGAAGCCCCAAAGAAAAGCAGTATTTCTATTATATCTCTGGCCCACCAAAAGAGTTTGACGCAATTATTAAGCATCTTCAGAACTCCAAAGGATATAAACTGACCAGAGAGATAGAGCGCTCTTCTGATACACTACTTTTGCTTGTAGTGTTGCACCAGCAAGCATATGTGCAGAATATCATTCAGAAATATAATGGCTTCTTCCTGGAGCATCATACCGTCTATGGGGGCTATGAATATTGGCATGTAGGTGTGCTTGACAGGACAGCGATTCAAAAGATGAAGAAGGAAATAGAGAAGCTTGGTGAGCTTAAAGCATTATATATTGGAGAAGTTGATTTTGCTCCTGCATTGCTTTCTTCCCAACAAAAAAAAGTTTTCCAGAGTGCGTATGACCAAGGCTATTATAAAACTCCCCGAAAGACAACCATCGTCAGGATTGCAAAAGTGCTTAAACTAAATCCATCAACTGCAGGTGAGCATCTGCTAAAGGCAGAGAATAAGGTTATTTCTTCCGTCGCTAAAAGGATTTAGCATACCGGATATATCTGGGTAAAAGCTTAAGACTCCTGGTTCATTCTTTAAAGTTATGGACGGAAAACAATTTTTTGAGAAAAGACATCAATATTTTGCGAACACCATATTCTCAACATTGGAAAGTCTGATTGACGCAAAGATAGCATTGATGGCAACTGTCTGGCAAGTTCATACGTTTGGTGTAGATAGAACAACACACGCTGTATTTATCCCCAGTGATGCTTATCGAGAAGACGTTTTTCATAGTAGAATGACAAAAAAGCATAGGGATACCTATTTTAAGAGATTGGATGATAAATTAAGCAGGTACAATCAACTGATTGTTGATAACAAACAAAGAAATAGGATGTACAGTAATCCCTTGTATGACCCCGAAATATTCTCAGAGATCATTGCAACGGCATTTGCAGAATCCTTCCAACAAAAAGAAGTAAAAAAATCTTATGAGATGCGTGTATTTTAACGAGGCTTGATTATAACTTATTTTTTCTGCTTAATATGCCTCTCCCATGCTTCCTTCTTTTCCGGAAAGTCTGAGCGGAAATGACAGCCTCTGCTTTCTTCACGTGTGAGTGCTGCCTGTGCAAGCAGAGTTCCCAAAGTAACCATATTCTTTAATTCCATAAGCGATTCATTTATTCCTTCTTTAAATAATAAGTTAATGTTTTCCTCTACTTCTTTAAAGTAGATCAGTGCTTGCTGCAATTCATATTCAGTTCTTACAATTCCTACATTCTTCCAAATAATTTGTTGAAATGAACTGAGCAGTCCATCACTTTTTGAAGATGTCAATGTAAGGGCATGCAACGGATTTTTCTGAACGCTTTGGGAACTGTACGCTTTGCAGTCTTCAACCACAGCATCACTGAAAACAACAGATTCCAAAAGTGAGTTTGACGCAAGCCTGTTTGCTCCATGAACACCAGTACAGGTACATTCTCCACAGGCATAAAGGCAAGGGATGTTTGTCCTTCCATGGAGGTCTGTTTTGATGCCACCACAGAAGTAGTGGGCAGACGGTGTGATGGGAATAGGTTGCTTGGTCATATCAATGCCCTCACCCTTGAGGGTTGCATAGATCATAGGGAACCGTTGCATGATAAAATCAGCAGATTTGTGAGTAATATCCAAAACAACCTGTCCTTTTTTCTGCTCTGCAAATACTGCCCGGGATACAATATCACGGGGTGCAAGGTCTTTGGAAGGGTGGTAGTTATGCATGAATGGTTTTTTATCTGCGCCTATGAGGATACCGCCCTCGCCTCTGACTGTCTCTGAAATAAGGAACAGCCCATTTTTCCCTGCAAAGGCTGTAGGATGGAACTGCACAAATTCTAGGTCCTCAAGGATTGCACCTGCCCTGTACGCCATAGCCATGCCATCCCCTGTTGCAATCTTTGGGTTGGTGGTGTATTGGTACAATTGGCCAGCACCACCAGTTGCAAGGACAACTGCTTTCGACAAAAAGGAAAGGATTTCGTTGTTTTTGGTATCAATGACCAGAGCACCGCCTGCTTTTCCTTTTTCTAGAATAATATCAACAGCAAAATGGTGCTCAAAGAGGGTAATATGGAGGTTGTTTTTTGCCTGCGCAACCATAGCGCGCTCCACTTCTGCGCCTGTTGCATCCTTTGCGTGGACGATGCGGTTGGTGGAGTGGCCTGCCTCTCTGGAGAGTTCAATAACACCATTTCTTGTAGTGAAGGCAACACCTAAGTCAATAAGCTTTTGTATTTTCTCTGGAGCATGAGTCACCAGGAATTCCACTGCTGTCTTGTCACAGAGACCGTCTCCCACTCTAAGGGTATCTGCAATATGGGAGTCAAAAGAATCGTGCTGGGAAAGCACAGCTGCAATGCCTCCTTGGGCCTTGTTGGTGTTGCTCTCCAGAATGTCTTTTTTGGTGATGAGGGCAACCGTGCCCAGCTTTGCAAGCCCTAATGCGGCATTAAGTCCTGCAATGCCTGAGCCGATGACGAGAAAGTCGAATGGTTTCATATGCATAAGAGAAGTGCATGGAATGGACTATAAAAACGTTTGGAATCTCTCAGAGGGAGAATCCTGCTTATTTCAGATAGGGCAGAAAAGTATCAGAAATCCTGCTGATTCTTGAAAGATATCCGGTGGAAAGAAATATGTTTTTGGAAGACACAGAAAACTTTCAGTTTTTGTGTGCAAATCTATGTAAATGAGTTTTTCTTTCAGATGAATCTATGGGATACAGAGAAGGATATATGGGAGTATACATCGCGTTTGCATTGTTGTTCAACACGGTTGCACTTGCTGAAGGTGCCCAAATTGCGATGGATATTGAAATTAGCAACAGCCCTCTTTATTTTGACCAGCTGTTCATAAACCCGGATGATGCAGAACTGCAGGAAGGCATCTTCCTGATTACGCCATTTCCTGGTGAGACTAGAAATATAACGGTCTATGCAGATATCAGGGATAAGAATGGTTTTACCGATATTAAAGGGGTGTATCTTGTGTTTAATGGCACAAATATCAGCATGCAACAGAAATTTGTGGGTGATGTAGAGATGGGTTTCTACGAAGCAATTGTGCTACTTCCATTTTATTATAAGCCGGGAAATGATACGCTGAGAATTATTGCAGAGGACAGTGGTGGTGCTGTTGTTGAAGGCCTGATTAATATCAATGTTGTACCTGTCGTAAGTTTGTCTTTGGATACTACTACGCTTTCACTGCAGGGAACTACTTTGGAGCCATTGATTATCCAGGGGGATGAAGATGTAATGACACCGTCATCTCCTACACTTAAGAATACGGGAAATGTTCCTCTTCAAGTGCAGCTCAAAGGCAATGATTTTTTTGATGGTGCTATGCGGATTGAAGCTGCTGCTTGGCTTGCATCTCTTAACTCTGAGGGATTTAATGGATCTTCTATCCGACTTGATTATTTGTATCAGGACATGAATGTTGTACTCAAGCCCAATGAGACATTGCCTCTATGGCTTCAGTTGGATACAGCAGAAGGGATTGCTTCCGGGCATTACCTGGGGAATATATCGATTGCAGGTGTTGCTTCATAACATTTATTTCTTTTTTCCTGCAGCAGAGATCTGCTTAAGATATCTTTCTTCCAGAAAAATATATTGCTTGAGTTCTTTGATAGTTTCTTTCAGGTCATGTAGCACCCAGCCGTCGCCGTGATTGTACTGTCAAATGACTTCGTCAATTATAGGTACATAAATTAATATTCGTAATGTTTCATGTGCCGATATACAGCAGACTTGGTCTGCGCTGCCGTCGGTCTAAAGATAATGCCTACTTTAAAGAAGATCTTGACTTCATCTGGATTTTCAAATGTGGTAAAAGATTACCAAACATCGACATTATCAGACAATGCAAACCTATGGTTTGCATGTGTCAAGAACCACCTGCTTTTCTTTATAAAAAACATGCAAGCGGTTCTTGAGCATGCTCGGAAAAGTTGCGGAGCCCTAAATCCTTAGAATCGGAATATAGGTTTTATCCGCAGCATTCAGTGGCAGGCTAAGAGAAGTAATCCAAACGTCCTCTAAAGGAGGCACAACAAGAGAAGTAAGATTATGCCGTTGATAGGCTGCAAAATAGAGGCTCCGCAGGAATTGTGTTTCGCCAAGACATTCAGGATTCTTTGCATGAAGTCCAAGATATCTGGTGTAGGATATATCAAGTGCATCGTCAAGTGCTATTCCATCTTTGCCAACGAGTTCGGTGAGTACTTTGATAGACGGTTTTTCCTGTTGCAGATATTTTCCCAGATAGATCATTGCCCGCTGGCTTCCTTTGGGCATACCATGAATTTCGTACACATCACTTAAGAGTTCATAGGGCGTAGGTATTTCTGTTTTGGAGTTATGTAACGCAGCGTAGCTATGTGATAGTTCTTCAACATTGTATTCTATTCCAGCAGCATCAAGAGGCCTGATGAATTTCTCAAAAGTATCTGCCCTAAATTGTTTTCCACTAAGTAGATTAGATACGGTACCGTGAGAAACTCCTGCAGCCTCTGCAATTTTTCTCTGAGCCCCCTGATGGGTTCCTAAAGCCTGACGATAAAGTGCTAGGAGGAGATTGGGATTATCCAATGTTACTCTGCTTGCAGGAAGAATATGTATTTGTGGTATTTTAGTCATTGTAGGTTTTACTCTGTCTTGAGGAGATTCACAGGCTCAAGTGGTTTCCTATAGGCTTCGGCTTCTTTGACTGTGATTTGTGGGACCAAAGAATAGGGTGTACCTATTTCTCCGAGGACAACTGATGAACCTTCAGTACCGATATATTGGAGTACTAACGAAATATTTCCATGGGAAATGTAGTCTAATGGAGGGTATGCAGCATATTTCCCTCCTGAAAAAAGGGGACGTTCCTCTGTCCGCAGCGGCCCATAGATTGCCTGAAAACCTCTGTTGAAACTGCCGTCTCCTTTTGCCAGAAGGTCTGCTAAAATGTGCTCAAAGAGCACAGCATCATGATACAGATTTTGTTCAAGGATAAATACAATACCAGCAGCACCATAACTCGGATCAGGTCTGTCACCAGGTCCATCACCAATAATAACCATACGCTTCTGTGCTTCTTCAAGAGAAAGACCAAAATAAGCCATGACTACTATGTAATCTTTATCAGTAGTGATTGTTTCTCTCGTGTATATTTTTGAGAAATAGTGTCCGGTTCCTAATCTATTCATAAGCTCTTGTGTTCTCCACTCAAGAGCAGTAGTGGTAATGGTATGCATATAGTTTTCATGTGCAAGACGTTCAAGGGTTTCTTTGATGCCAGGACGCAGCCCCCAACTTCCAATAATGTCAGGACTTAGCGGTTCGCCGGTTAGTGCCCTTGAGAAACTCTCAAAATTCCCCAACAGAAAATCCAAATCCCAACAGATGATTTTTGGCTTGGGCATGGTATGTTCACCGTGCAACCATCATCTTTTTTTCCGGACTAAAGGTGTAGGTGGAATGGGGTTGAGACCCTATTCTGTAAGCAACGGTATAGGGTATGCCAAGCTGCTGAAGCAGCGATTCAACCATCCAGCTGGTTTTAAGATGAGAAGATAGGCCGCCATGATCATCCTGTGCAAAATAAAACTCTCCGCCAGAAGAGGAGGTAAGAGCATGCTCTTTCTTAAAGTAGTTCATTCCACTAGCAACCTTTGGATTGTCCCCTCTTTCAAAATCAGCCTGGAGCGTCTCTTCACCCTCACAAGAGAGAAAGTACATGGATTTACGGGGGAAGACGTTAAATAATCTACACCTCGCCACCTCATCAAACGCATTTGCATCAGGTGGAAGACGCAAAGACTGCTTGATTTGTGCATACTGCTCTTGGGTCACTGCTGCATAGATTTCAAATGCTGCACCCATCCTTTCTGCCAAAGCCTGATAAATATCGTAGCTTTTTTTTGCCACAAGCAAGGGGGAGGGTTCAGACGGGTTTCTTGCTCTAAGTGCTGCATAATTCCTGAGAACCAAAGTCATATTCGCTGTGAGGGGATTGTCTTTAAGAGCATATCCACCCAGAAGTGCATTGCTGCACTGCCTGTCTGGAAGAATCTCCAGAAACGGTTTGAGAAGCAATGGATTGCGTGCGTATGTTTCAAGTGCTTCAGTTCGCAAGCCGAAGCTCTTTAGAAGATTGCTGACTGCAAGCGTTGTGGCCTCTCCTGGCGTTAAGTGGTGTTGTACTATTTGCTCAATAAGCAGCGGAATGCCCAACGATTTTTGAGCAATCCATTCCTGGTCTTTTTCCTGAGCGCCACTCCTTTGTGCATACGCCGTTGCTTCTTTGAGTGTCATGCCCATAACTAAGACCGTCTTAGTGCCTCCATTCCATTTGTTGAGAGAATAGTCTTCTTCACCAGGGATAAGTGTTGTAAGAGAATAACCGTTCTCTGAAGGTAGTTTTACCCTAAAATCATTAAAGTCAACAGCGTGTAGTTCTGGATGCGTTTCCAGCACTCTTCGCTCAAGCGTGGTCTTCCCAACCCCACTTAATCCTTGCAGCACTATGAGTGTGGGCACTGTGGGTGTCTCTAGCAGAATTTGCTCTATTTCGCTCAATGCGCGTTCTTGGGAACTGGTAAGGACTAGGTTCATGGTGAGTGTTGTCCCCCTATCTGGTTGTTACTGGCACCAAATACGCAGCCGCTCTTTGGAACAGCGTCCCAACCACTTCCCTTGCCCTCTCCCCTAGTCTCTCCACAGAGCCTAAAGTCCTGTATTTCTCAGTGTTGAGATTATGCACGTATGCTGCAAGTATTGCCGTAGTCCCCAAGAAACAGACTGGGCTGTCAGGATCTATGTTCTGTGTTCCAGATCCACCGATGTAGGCTGCGTGGTGGGGATTTGGTTCAACAGTACACCGTGTAAGATGGAAGAGGCCCGTATCTTCTTTTCCCTCATGTCTTGCTACAATTCTGCCTGACTCTGCATTGTACACTGCTTTGTATCCTGAATTCAGAAGAGGTGACCTGTCGTATTCCTGATTCAATGCAGAGGTAAGGTCCGCGCAAATCCTGCTGTAGAGCCCATCTGCATCCTCTGTTGGTACATCTGGCCTTTCATGCGTAAGAGACATAGAACCACCATTATCGAGATTAACAGTAATTGCCTCAAGATCCTTGCGGGATAGAATCCTTCGCTTCAGAGGAGAGCCCATACGCTCTGCTTGGTCCCTCATCTGACCATCATCTCTGCCGGGAAAAAGGTCTCTGTCCTTGTAATGGGTCATGGCAGTATTAGTTTGCATAATCATTACCCCCTTAAACTAAGTTACTACCCAGTGAGTACATTAACTAATATAAAACTTCCTGTTTTATTTTTTATCAAAACGTAAGATTTAAATAGAGAGATACACTTTTTATAATATTATTACCCTAAAAGAATCAAAAAAAGTCTGACCCCTGCACCGTAAGGTTTATATATTATGTATATTTACCATAATACTATGGGAAAAAACCATAAAAGACCCAGGGATGAAATCCTGAAGTTTTTGCTCTCAAATAAGGAAAGTGCATTTACTATCAGGGCCGTAGCAAAGAATGTGGCAGTTGACTATAAGACAACCTATCACATAATGAAAGACTTAATAGACACCAACACCATTATTGCCAAACGTGCAGGCCAGACAATAGTATGTTCGGCATTGTATTAACTAAGATACTTTAATATAGTAGTTCTTCTTTTCTCTTGGTTGACAGAGGTGTATCAACCATGGCGAGACCAAAAGGAAAAATAAAAGTTGTTTGTCAGAACAAGTCCTGTGAACTTTTCCGGAAA
>JACRKK010000012.1 GCA_016219795.1 Candidatus Woesearchaeota archaeon
CTAAAAATAACAATTTCAGGATAATAATAATCCCAAAATTTCTGGAAATACTGTAAAAAGAAAATCGGCCACCGCCGGTCAATAGACCGGCGGCATTCTCGCTTCGCTCGGGCCGATTTTCTTTAACCCTGCGTTTTCCATTGAGCCACTAGTGAATACACTAGTGGAAAACGCAGATTTTATGAATATAATCATAGTACCTAATAGTAGATTCATGACTTAACCCCCCCCAGTATCCCTATTCGCTTTTTGGGTCTCATCTCTTGAACTCACCTCTCACAATTTATAGAGTGTTTTGATTAGTCATTATATTCCTTTTCTACCTCAACAAATGATGGATCTTGCTGTTCTGCAAACGTTTCTTTCTGGAGTGCATATGCACCTTATAATAGATAAAGCCGCCAAGGAGCAAGAGAAGCGGGATCCCTATTGCTATGCCATAGATGAGAAGCGTCCTGTTTGCAATGGCAAGCCGCAAACTTGGGCTCTTGGGGATCTCAATGTTCTTGCCTGCCTGGGCAACCAAATACTTGCAGGTGGTAAGCACAGAATCAATGAGCACTTGTGCCTTGGCATAATCCCTATCCTCAAGAGATCTGGACGCCTCATCTAAAAGCTCCTCCAGCTCCAGGCATTGCGGGTTCTGACGCAAAAGATCTCTAGTGAATGTAATCTTGGTAGTGACCTGCGTATTATTCTGCGCTGAAGATTCAAGCGAGTTAATATAAATCACAGCAGAGTCGCTGAATTCCGGCTCATCCACATCTGCCTGCACCTTAATCTCATAATTGCCTATCGCACGGTAGGAGGTAATAATCAACGTTGTCTTTGCCTCATCTCCCTGACCAAGGAAATTGACAGAAGAGGTGGTAAACCGTAAGGAAAATGAGGAATCGTTGGCTACAGCGTTAGGTATGGCCTTGAGAGAGATGCCTGATAAATCCCGGTCCCCGGTATTTCGGAGTGTGATCGGCGCTTCTATAGTGTTATTCTCATAGATGGTTATGGGTTCAGGCACAACCAGCTCAAGGTTGCTGAAAATATTTTCCTGTTTGATAGTCTGGACAATTACTTTTTCTTTCCTGCTGGCGCCTTTGAGGAAGAGAGGACTGCCTCCGCCACCGCCACTGGAACTGCCTCCACTGCCACCCCCTACATCCTCATTAGTTGCAATAATAATGATGGTAACATTATTGCTTGTGGCTGTCCCTCCCTTACCATCACTTGCAGTAAACACAATATAATCCGTTCCGTTGTTTATAGGTGTAATGGTCAGGCTGTTCCCTTGGACAGACAGTGTAGAGAACGTAGTGTTGGTCCAATTAAAGGTAAGCGAATCACCGTCTGGGTCTAAAAATCTGGTGAAATAATTCTCGATGAAAAGCGTCCGGTTGGTTGATTTATTGCTGAGGGTACCATTAAGCACAGGAAGCCTGTTCACATCAGTAACCGTGACATTCCAAAGCCAGTAATCATTGCTATAGAAAAATCTATCCATCAGTGTCATATTAATTTGGTGGGATCCTGCATTGGTGAAATTAGGCACCCACGTCCAGTTATGGCTCCCATCTGCTGTACCGTTATATTGGAGCACCCCATCAAGATACCAATTAAAGGTAAGGTTTACTGCTGCGGTGTCATTATCGGTGTAGCTGAAATTGAAGGATACAGAAAAATTTTCGGGGATACTCAAGAGAGCGGTATGATTCTGTAAGAAGGGGGAGGTGTTCTGCCAAATAAAAGTATTGTCAGCATCGTTTGTCTCAAATGGGAAAAACGTAGTGATATTGGGAGGGCTGCTCGCCGCATAAACTCTGAAAGTAAGGACTGTAGAACCCGAAGAATTCAGCAAATCCCGTGCAGTAAGGTTCACCGCATGATCGTAGAATGGCTGGCCGTTAGCGTCTGATGCCGTAGGGACAAAACTTATCCGGCCATGGGTCCTGTTGTAATTCTCGATGGTGAACAGGGACCCGTTATTGGTATAAGTAAGGTTGTCTCCAAAACGAAGATCCTCATCATCTGCTGCTACAAAAAGGACAAAGAGCTGTCCAACCACCACCGCAGGCTGGGACTGGTTCTGCGGAAACATGGTGATGTTAGGGAAAACGGGTGCATCATTGGTGTTGTTGACAAAAAAGGTAATGTTCTGTGTATGGATGGCACCATAGGAATCCGTTGCAGTTATGGAAATAGGATAAGAAGTAGGTGTTGTATTTCCCAAAAGGGAATTATTTGCGGTGAAATTTATCAGTCCAGAGGTTCCATTGACGATGCTTATGCTAAAAAACGTTGCATTGGTTGTGAAGGTAATATTGTCCCCATCTGCATCTGTTCCCTGAAGATAAGAGGTGAAAAGCTGATCCTCGTTTGCTGTCAGGTTCCCAAGGCCCTGGATGACTGGCGCATTATTGGGCCTGATCTCCATATTCATAGTAGTTGATGCACTCGCACCCTGCGTATCAGTAACGGTAATCCGGATGCTGTAGTTGCCCCTGCTTAACGCAGTTGAGGTAAAATTGATGAGACCTGTCGTGCTGTTGATATTGAAAAGGGAAGTATTATCACTATAGGTGATACTGTCACCATAGACGATATCCACATCTGTTGCGTTGATCTGGTAGCTAAATGGCGCAGATTCTGCAGTGGTCTGGTTTGGGATTGCTTCTATAGTGGGTGCATCGTTGGTGTTGTTGATTTGCAGGGTAAATGTCTTGGTGTCTGTGCCTGTACGGCTGTCTGTTAGTGTTATCTTAACCGAATGGTTGCCGACCATGCTGTTGGATGGCGTGAAGCTGATAAGGCCTGTCGCATTGGCTGTTGCATTGGAGAGGTTGATAACAGTAGAGATGTCAAACAGACTTACATTGTCGGAAAATGTGACCGTATCATTATCCCTAAAATCGTCATAACCGTACACATTGAGGGTAAAGAGCTGTCCTTGCACAGCACTCTGGTTTGCAATAGTAAGCAAGGTAGGTGCATGGTTTGTGCTATTGACACGCATACTGGTGTTATAGGTGCGGTTACCGCTGCGGTTATCCAGTACCGTAAGAAAAATGGTGTGGTTCCCTACATCTGCGGAGGTTGGAGTGAATGTCATGAGCCCTGATGTACTGACATTGAAGAAAGTGGCATTGGTTGAGAAATTGATGGCATCATTTTCCTCATCTGTTGCCGCAAGCTGGTATGTGAATGCGGTCCCTTCTAATGCAGAGAAATTGATGAGGTTGGTTATCTGTGGCGCATCGTTGACTTCTATCACCTGAAATAAAATCTGAACTTTGTAGCTTCCTTCTACCGGTTCACCATCAAGGGCAGCGATCTCAAGAGTATGGTTCCCTACATCTGCTTGCAGAGGCGTAAAATTGAAGAGGCCTGTTGCCGATGCTATACGTGACCGGGTCTCAAATGCAGAGCTTAAGTTGTTGACCTCTGTCGTGCTGTAATGGATACCATCTCCATCGATAACACCAGGGGCATCGGGGTCTGTTGCGTTTACATCATAGGTGTAGAGCTGGTCTTCGTATATCGTCTGGGGATTGGGGATGGTAGTGATAAGTGGATTTCCATTGCTGATATTCACCTGGACATTGGCTGTTGCATTATTGGTGTTATCGGCTATATTAACTGTGCAATTCCATAGGTTGTAACGCCGGACATTACTTCCATTAATACCAACCTGCGTCTGACAGACCTGACCGGATGTGCAGGGAATACTTGTTTCGGTAGCATTAAGGACATCATTCTGGTACCAAGTGACGTTTGCAAGAATGGTTCCCGTGCCGGTAACGGTCCAACGACACTGGAGGGTCGTATTTGTTCTTGGCGTGGAGGGATTTATGGTAGGGGATGCCAAAAAGCTTATCGCTGCGCTGACAATCAGAGCCATGACTAACACAACCGCAATCCCATATCCTACCATTGCAATGCTGCGTTTCACGAAATTCCTCCGCCAAGATATGTCTCTTTCAGATGCAGAAGCTTGATTTCATCATGCATTTCCTGAATCTTATGGTACAGTCTTTCCTGCTCCTCTGCAGGAAGCCCATTATAGTGGTCCAGGAGCTTTTTGTAGCTCTGTTTTGCCAAAGCAAGCTGTTCTCCATGGATAGCTTGATGCGTCTCTTGGATGTATCTTTCCATTTTTGGCTTGGGCCGCATTTTTGCAAAATAGCTGGATAGCCTGGGTATGATAATGGGCCGTTTGATGAAGGATATAAACGGTGGTTTTTCCCCGCTCTCATGCTGTGTCATATTTCTAGGTTTTAGCTTGGCATGACGCATGAGCTCTTTTAACTCCTTAGTATACATTTTGACGTCAATAGGCGTCACTTCTTTGGTACTGAATTCTATCTCACTCAGACGCTCAAAATAGGATTTGAGGTTTGTCTTTGTTGCATGCTTGAATGGCTGCTTATCAGTTTCTTGCACTAATTCGTTGTAGCTTGGCTCATAGCTGAGGTTAAACGCATCCCTAAAATAGCCAAGGATGATGGCATTGAGTTCTTTGAGCAGTGTTGTTGGTGTCCGGGTATGGATATCACGCTCAAGGTGCCTGATCTTTTCAGAGTAATCATGATAATGGTCTCCAGCCATGCTGTGGGTGTACGCTTCTGATGCTTCTGGCTCTTGATGTTGCACTACCTTTCTTGTTTTACGGCTCTTGAGCGTTCGTACAACTGCTCGTCCTCCCACTGCAAGAAGCACTCCTAAAATAAGCAGGAGGATAAGCCAGAACAGCCACGCAAAATTGAAGGTGCCTGATGGCTGTTCAATCTGCAGCTCTGGAGAGGCTACGCTACATGACTTGCATGGACCACCACAATCTACCTCATCTTCTCCCTGATTCCTCATTCCGTCATAGCAGGTCATCTGGCATTCGTTGCATACCCCGCCACAGTCAATATCTATTTCATCCTGGTTTCGGATGCCATCTGAACAGGAAGGACATGGCGTGCATCCGCCACCACAATCAACATCGTCTTCACGTGGATCCTTAATGCCATTGTCACAGAGGGTGCATTTTCTTCTGACGGGAGGTATATTCCATGTAGTGTTGCAAGTATTCTCATCTATACAGCTTCTGATCTGGAACGTACCTGTGCAGGTGCTCCAGCGTTTGCATGTCCATTTTTCTTCACACGCTGGCTCTTGTTTCTTCTGCTGCCCTTTGAGGAAAAGAGGGCTGCCTCCCCCCCCTCCCGTGCTGGAAGGAGGAGGTGTTTCTACAGGCACTTCAGTAATGTTTACCGTAACAATATTGCTTTGCGTCTCATGGCTGGTGTCGTGCGCAAAAAATACAATTTTCCCAACACCGGTTAAGCCTTCACGCAAGGTAAAACGGGCGACATTATTCTCTACAATCTCTAGGGTGACAATGCCTGCATTACTGACAAACTGGTAGCTGTAGCTTAAGTCGTCACCATTGGGATCTATAAAATAGTCATCGAGGTCAAAACGGTCAAGAGTGGCAGAGATAACAGTTCCGGCTGTTGTGAATGTCTGGTTGGGAATGGCTGCCACAAGTTCTGGTGGGTCATTGGCGTCAAGGATGGTAAGATTAAGAATGCTGCTGGCCTGGCTATTGCTGCAGCCGGTCTGGTCATCGACGGTGATGTTGATGCTATAGTTGCCTAATTGGGATTCGAGATCTGGTGTGACGTTGATAAGACCGCTCTGGCTGATGTTAAAGAGGGTTGTATTGTCGCTGAAAACCAAAGTATTGCTGTCTGAATCTGTTGAGCTGACGGTGCAGTTATAGAGTTCATGCTGTACTGTTGTGGCATTACATCCTGAGAGATTAAGTGTAGGCTGCCTGTTGATACAGATGCTGATGTTTCCTGTGCTGGTGGCAAATCCCGTGGGGGAAGATTTTGCTCCAAGAAGTCCCCAGGTCATAAGAATGACAAGGATAAGGGCAATGCCTAGGAAAAAAATTCCAATGTTCCTATGGCTTGCCTGTCCTCCTTCCTGATTATCACTTTTCGTTGTCATTCTGAAATAACCTCACCTTGATATAAGAAGAAAGCGATATTCCTATCTCCTCTGCCTTGCCCTCCAGCGATTTTTTCTGCCAGGGGGTAAGATAGATATGAACCTGTTCTATTTTTTCTCCATTTTCTTTTTTTGCCATAAAGTACTATTTTAGTACTATTAAACTACTAAAATAATAGTTAATAGTACTTTAAGGGTACTAGTTTAGTACCACACCTATATAAAGTTACCGAAGAACGGCTTCATCCAATAATTCTGCAGCCTGATACTTCCGGAAAAAACAGCCGTCAGATTTATATAGTACCCTCTCCGTAAAATCACTAAAGGGGTGAAATCTGTGCTTTTACGGAGCAAAGCGTTTGGTGTTATGTTTCTTGCTGTTCTGTTGCTGATTCCTTCTGTTTTCTCTTATACCTTTACCCTTACCGATAACGGCACTTTCAGCCAGTGGAAAACCGTCAATGCCGTAAAGGTGGTGGGAAGTGTTATCATTTGACTGATAAACGCTCCATATTTCTTTCTTGAAGAAATAGCCCAATAACTTTGTTATGGTTTTCAAGAGATTTGGAGAATGAACATGTTTTTCTCACCAATCTTCCAAGTCTTTGTCTGAGTGC
>JACRKK010000095.1 GCA_016219795.1 Candidatus Woesearchaeota archaeon
GCACGCTCATGGCTATACTCCATCACAAGGTTCTGGTTAAAAAAACCCAGGGTCTGCTTGGAAGGGGTGGCTGTAAGACCAACTATAAAAGAGTCGTAATATTCGAGTACCTGCCGCCAAAGGTTATATATAGAACGGTGGCATTCGTCGGTAACTATAAAGTCAAAACTTTCAATGGGAATCTTCGTGTTATAGGAGACATCCCTTGGCTTTTCTTCTTCAGGGTCGATATCGAAGATTGAGTGCTCCTCGATCTCAGTGTCTATGTCTGGCTCTCCATGAAGCATGGAGTAAAGCCTCTGAATAGTGGTAATACAAACTCTACTTACAGGGTCAAATGTATTCGAGGAAAGATGTTGGACATTATATAGCTCTGTAAACTTTCTGCCGTCATCTGGGGTTATATACTGCTGGAACTCTTTCAGGGTCTGACGGCCAAGATTGCTTCTGTCGACAAGGAATAAGACCCTTTTGGCATTTGCAAATTTAACAAGGCGGTAAATAAAACTTACTGCGGTATAGGTCTTACCACTGCCGGTAGCCATCTGGATAAGTGCCCTGGGTTTTGCATCCGCAAATGAACTTTCGAGATTTGTAATAGCCTCAATTTGGCAATCTCTAAGTCCTTCAGTTACAAGAGGAGGCATTTGCTTAAGACGTGCCCTAAGAGTATTATCCTGAGACAACCATTCCCTGAAAGCTTCAGGCTTGTGGAAACAAAAAACTCTGCGAGAGCGTGGAATAGGATCTCTTTCATCCCTGAAAAAGGTCTCTATGCCAGTGCTTTCATAGGCGAATGGAAGAGGCTCCTGGACATGAGGAAGGTTAGAAGGAATGCCTGCGATATATTTGGCAGACTGGTCGGCTACGCCACTTAGAGTGGTACCTTCAGGCTTTGCTTCTACAACACCTACTGCTTGCCTATCTACAAAAAGCAAGTAATCTGCAAAGCCATTTTTAAGAGGAAATTCACGGACAGCTACACCTAAAGAAGCTCCGAGGTTGAGTTCTCTAATATCCTGAATCCTCCACTCGGCTGCTTCAAGCTGCTTATCAATTTCTTGTCTTGCTTTCTCTTCCGGAGTCATGAGAATGGTTTATATCATATTTTGGTGTAAATATATAGGGTGCTACTGAAAAACCTTACTTTACGATAAGTTGCCTTAACATTTTTCCCCTACCTCAGTCATCCTCTTTTTAAATTCCGGTTTAAAATTCCATACCATCCCCTTATAATAAAATATCGAAATTTAGCTACCATGGACTATCATGCCAACATCTCCTACAGATAAAAAGTATGCCAAACACATATTCCAGACCTTAAATCTCTCTGAATCCGACCGCAAGTACATCAACATCCGAAAAGATGCCGTTTACTTCACCTTCCCCCTAAAACCCAAACTTGAGCTATGGGCCGGAGATAAAAAACTCTTTTTTGATAAAAAGGCATTGAATGGAATATCTGAAAGCATTATTGATTTCTTCCGCTACGAGCTGACGAAGGTCAGTTCAAGGATATCTTAGTTTACTCTACCGCTGACCCTTCTGAACGGCAAGAGATGGAGTTTTACAGGGATATCTGTTGCGATGAAGAGGCGATAGAGGCTGTGGAGTGGCTTCTTGAATTCAAAAAACGTTTTGGATTCTAACTGAGGGCGAACACTATGGTGACCATGAAAGCTATTCTAAATAAGCAATTCTGGCTCTGGCCTATCATGGACAGACGTTTTATTTTTGTTGTGGCAAAGAGCAAGGAGTTCATTATGCTTCCCAAATTCGGTTTCTACGAAAAGAACGGCAAGACCTACTTTGTTGCTGGCTTTGGGAAACTGCACGCCGGAATGAGGATAGTAAGCAAAGTTTGAATGCTCTTTATATATTGTTGCTATTACCACCTTAAAACACCCTCTGAGCCTTATGAGAATCGGTTGCGCTGGTAATTTCAGTATCGAGAGGTAAAGATATAGGGATTGGCGATAAAAACTAGAGATGAAACATATAAAAGGTCGCTTATGCCTGTAGAATCGGTATGCCCGAAGAGATCAAGTTAAGAGAAGGCGAAGTAGAACTACCCACCCAAACACAAGATACCGTATCCCCCTACCAGGACAACCTTGAATACCTAGCCGACCATTTTGAGAGGATAAAGATCCTTAGAGACATGCAACGCTTACGGCAATTCGAAAGAAGCCGTCTGGCTCTCGAAAAGAAACAAAAAGAGGATGAGCTAAAAAGTCTTGAATGCAGGATTATAGAAAGGCTCCACAGATTTTCCCTATCATTCCCTTTTGAAGAGCTTAAGAAGAAAAAATCCCTAAGTAAGAATGAGGAACTGGTTGTAATAGCGTTACTTGAAAAGGAAGCATCAAGGAGCGGGCATTTTCATGTAGAGGAACTGCTCGATCTGATAAGTCAAACTCAGTATGAAAAATTACTCAATAGAAAGCTTCTTCAGGACGACAGCAAATTAATCAAGAATAGAATCATAGAAACAGGCTTACTGTCGCTCAGGAACGGTATCTTAGAATATGCAAAACTGAATGATAAACTGAAAAGAAAACTTCTTGGAGAGAGAAAGAGGCAGAAGAGAGTAGATTTCAAAGGAGATGATCTTTTTGACGTAGTAGTGCCAACTGTACCCCTCGATAAAGTTATCCTCCATCCGAAGACCTTTGAAGATGTCAGCCTTGCAATAGAGGCAGTCCATGGCAAGGCTTCCCGTACATTACGTGAATGGGGTGTTCAGGAAAACTATCTTATTCAATCCACCTCTTCTAAACAGAAACATCAATCCGTAACCATGCTCTTCTACGGCCCTCCTGGTACAGGCAAAACCCTTTCAGCTAACTCTATTGCCTATTTTCTGAAAAGAAAACTTATCACGCTTGATTGCTCAAAAGTACTGAATGCATGGGTAGGTGAAAGTGAACAGAATACAAGAAGGATTTTTGATAAATATAGAGAGGTATCCAAAAACCTACAAAACCCTCCCGTACTTCTTCTTAACGAAGCCGAGCAGTTCCTCCATAGGAGAATCGAATCAATACGCTCAACCGACCACATGTACAACCAGATGCAGAACATCTTCCTTGAGCAGCTGGAATGTTTTGAAGGGATACTTATCACCACTACTAACCTCATAGACAACCTCGATCCTGCCTTCTCCCGTAGGTTCCACCATAAAATAGAGTTCAGAAGGCCCGGTCCTGAAGAGCGGCTAAAGCTCTGGCAGGTTCACATACCCGAAAAAGTCCCCTTATCCGATGATATCGACTTCTTGTATCTTTCTAAGCACTACGACTTTTCCGGAGGTCTTGTCAATAAGTGTGTAAATAGGTTTCAGGCAGCGACCTTTGGTTCGGCGTTTTTTACTTTCACCCCGTTGACATAAACTGCTCCTTCCGCGACATCTGCAAGCAGCTCAGGAGCGGCTATCTTACGAAAA
>JACRKK010000094.1 GCA_016219795.1 Candidatus Woesearchaeota archaeon
ATGAGGAGGTGTCGTAACTAAAGGTGTTAGGAATCAGAGAGGGGGACAGAGAAAACGAGTCAGTGGTCTCATCATCTATTGCAGGCGTGTCGTCGTCATCAATAGCATCAGTGCAATAGCTGTTCCTGGCGTCGGAGATGCTGAAAGAACTCAGGTTTAGGAGGGAAGGGTTCTGGGTGATGGGGCTGAAGCTATGTGGGACTGGGTTCTGGAGATTGGGTGTGTAGGTATTATTCATTTTTTAGTTCCTTAATTCTCTTGTAAAACCTTGTTGAACCAGAATCATGTAACGGGTAGGGGTTAATAAACGGATACAGACAAATTAATTTATATTTCCCATAATCCTTTTTTATGTCTGCATATTCCTTAACTATATTTTCTAGTTCTTCTAGGCTTACATCAACACCAAAAGCATACTTAACATGCTTCTGTAGGAATGGAAGATATTCTTTATCTTTAAAGAAAAGTAGGTGGATAAGATTCTTTTTATTTGGAGACATCAATTCTGGGCTTTCTGGGCCAAAAAACGTACCTACAAAAAAAGGATTACCTGATGCTTTCATCATAGCTATTGCTAGATTAATAAACTCAAAGAAATTCTCTTCGGCTTGTTTGGTTGTAACTTCGTAGTCTTTTGCCTTATAAGCCATGAGAAAGTGGTATTGGGTAGAAAGAGAAATACACTGGACAAATCCAGGTGAAAAGGAACAATAGGCAGTTGCTGGTGAGTTAGCAAGGTGTAAACGGTACTTACCACTGAATCCTTCAATATTTTCCAAGGGCTTAAGGGGTTTAAGTTTTCCGTTATATAATTCGAAGACTTTCTCTAGAAATATCCTAAAGTCTTCTTTGCTGTTACTTAATGTATTTTCCATTATTAAACTAAAGCTTTCCATGATTTCACCTCATTAAGCAATTATGGTTTTTTCATTAAATAATTTGGAACTTCTGAGATTACTAACTTAATATTATCCTGGATTTGTCCTTCCTGCTTTAGCGTCCGGAACGCTTCCTCCATTAGAGCTTTCTCGTTTGGCGTTCTAATCAAATAATGCAAGGTATTCTCAGAAGCATACACGTCCTGCGGAAGGTTAATTCTTGCAGTACCCATCTCATCTATTGCATCTCCTAAACGATCTCTTGCTTTTTCAAGCGTAGGGGGGTTCTCGGGCATCCATCTCTTCACTTGTACAGGATAGTTTTCTTCACCAATCTCAACGACGTAATCAAATTTCCCCCCGACACCAGAACCCATAGCATCCTCCGTATACTTCAGCACCCCACCTCGCTTCTCAAAGTTAGCAAACGAAACCGCCTCGGATGCTTTTACCACAGCTTCTGCATTTACAGACTCATCAAAAACTCTTCTTGCATTTGTTGTTAGTTTTGGGGTTAGGTCGTCAACACTACCCGCATGTTTAGCAACATCGTCGGCCATCCCCATTACTCTTTTACTAAACAACTGATACACATCATCCCAGTACTCACCGCTGTTCTTGATAGCTTTTCCAAAACTAATAACGTGGTCTGCTCCTTTCATAAACAATTTACCAATAAACACAAAGAATTCTCCACCATACTTCTTGACAAGTTTTACCGCACCAGCATCACCGGCGTATCTTAAGAATAATTTGTATCCAATCTTACCATATTTGGCAGACAATCCTGCAACAAATATGGATGCGGTACTTATTTTACAATAATCTGAACGCTGCAGGACTGCACAATCGTTAATGACCTCAAGTGCATCTGAGCCGGAATCAGCATATGGAATCAAAAAGGCAAGCATGCCGTCAGTTGCAACGGTTCCTCCACTAGAAGCAACAAGGCCGCCAACCAGAAGCACATACGATACCCCACTTAACGTATTGTATAGAGCATACCAGTGCGCACCTCTCATTTCCATCCAGGTTCCATTGGCAACCACCTGATTAAATGCTTTCATAGTCCACTCATTGGAACCGTCGATAAAGATGGTTGTTTCATCAGGATCCCAGACATTAATGTCCATAAACAGAGCATCTTCAAGCACATCAGGGCCGTAAAAGGGGTAACAGTGCAGTGCATTGTTATTCTCATAGTTCCCTACAATGACCAAAGTTTTACCTCTGAGGGTGTTGAACAAATCAAAATCGTTGCAGGCAATCTGACTGGATCTCCACTCGGTGAAGTCTGGCTGATTAAGTCTATCATAGAGTGTTTGCCTAAGTGTCTGGTACATTGCCTCTTGCTCTGGCGTGAAGTTGTCAGGCAAGATAAAGGCAGTTGGCTTCCCGCCAAATCCTTCCCCTCTGCTAAATATCTCGTCGAGTTGATTAAATTCTCTGGCAAAGGTGCGCTGTGCATAGAATCCATCACTAAACACATGTTCTGTTTTCAGGGTCGGCTGCAAAAGGCCACTGGCATCAAAGCCAATTTCACGCTGGTAGGATATCCTATACTCCGGCACCACATAATCATCCCCCACAATCACAATATCCTGGCAGCCATTACATCTATCCCGGACAAACTCGCCTACGGCGAGCGCATAGGGGTTTGCGGTGTTAGTGTAGATGGGCGCTAAAGGCACCTCATGGTAGTCTGCAAACAAGACGGGAAACGGCGACGCCGTTTCCACTTCTCTATCTAAATAATACACCACGCCCTTTTGCTTCTCTGCCCGCTCAAACATCTTGGCTAAGATGACACCGACACCTGCGGCGTCGTTGGGATATCTGTCATACAGCCTTCCTTTGTGCGTTATGAATAAAATCTGCGGCTGGGAAATAATATCCACCCGCTCCACATCATCCGCAAGCTGGAACTGCTTCATTCCTTCTGCTTCTGCTGAAAAGAGGCAGATGGTTTCTCCTGCGGGAAAAGAAATCTGGCCGTTACTGCATGGGCCAGATGTAAGAGTGAATGAGGGTGTATCGTAGCTGAAAGCGTTGGGAACCATGGAGAGGGGCAGAGAAAACGAGTCTGTGTTCTCGTCGTTTATTGAAAGGGTGTCGTCGTCATCAATAGCATCGGTGTAATAGCTGTTCTTCGCGTCGGAGACGTGAAAGGAGCTCTTGTTTAGGGGGGATGGGTTTTGGGTGGGGGGGCTGAAGCTATGTGGGACTGGGGTACAGAGATCCGGTGTTTGGCCTCTACTAATCATCTTTTCGTTTACTCAACCCCCAGATAGTCTCTTAGTTTCTTCCGTTGCTCATAGATGGATGAAAACTGGTCTTTGTTAATCATCATGAAGACAGCACCATCTTCCCACTCCTCTATGACTTCGCAGGGTGCGTGAAGTAGTCGCTCTCTGCCATATTTCTTCACTTCGTCCGGTGTGAAGAGGTTGACGCCCCAAATGCGGATGTCTTCTTCTCGTTGCATATGCTTATCATCTCTTTGATCCAAAATATCATCAAATTCTTTTGTCTGATCATTTTCATTTGAGCCAAATCCACCAAGCTTGAGTTCGTGGTAAACTATTTTAATGACTCGCTTAACTTCCCCTAAAAGGTCCTCATATAAATCACTAAATCCAATGCTAATTCTTGTAAAATTATAGAAACAAGAGTATCCAATATCGGGTGCAAGTATGCTTTTGGTTTTAAGAGATGCATATTCATGAGGGGATTTTTCAAAATTGCTTTCACCCATTAATTTACTGACTTCTATCCTATTCTTTTTAAGTACCTCAAGTATAGTTCTAAATTCATGCCGAGTTGGGTATTCCGGAACACAAAAATAAAATCTGGCTTTATTTGACATTTTATTTCACCTCTTTAAATGTAATTATTTCTATGTTGTTTGTTTCTATTTTTGTCATTAGATCATCAATACGTTGGTTATTTGCTCGGTCTCTTTGCCAATTTCTCCATTTATAATCGTTTAACGAAAATTGAGTTTTTGTAATTATAATCCCATCAATAGGTTTGTTCTTGATTGCGATTAAATCATCAATTGCTTTCCCTGCGTCGTCTATATTAACATCCCCATTCTTCACAGATTCTATAATCCCTTCACCAGTAACTTTATTTTTAACAAAAATGTCGTATTCTGGTTTCTTGTAGTATCCCGGAATGGATACTTTTTTATCTAATGCCTTCACCTCCATGTAAGGATTCTCTGTAAGTTTAGCAGCCCTCTTTGCCTCAGCAAAGAAACCCACATTATTCTGTTTTCTCAGTCGGGAAACCCATGAACTGGCATCATCCAAACTTCCCAATTCAACCCCCACATCATCCAGTTTCCCAATATTAGCAAACCCTTCCGCCAGTCCCTCCTCTGAGATAGTGCCTAATTCTGCAACCCTAATCTTAGTTACAGTCTCCTCCCCCAACACCCGATTATACCCTCTTGCAACCAGCCTTGGGTCGTGTTTGAGCATGCTGTGAACCATCTGTTTGCCATCGCCATATTGGGCAGCTTTGGTTAATCTCTTCTCAATAAATTCTCTCACTGATGCTGGTAGATCATCATACCCTTTCATCCCTTTTTTGATAAGACCCTTTATCATCTGGGAATTGACACCCGTAATAAGAACCGCTCCCCCAGAAATCCCGCAGGTCAGTACATCCTCATAATTGATGACGCAATCATTTGCTGCAGCACTTCCATCTGACATCCCCTCCATGATCTTGCCGCCCCATAGTAATACAGGAGCAGCAGCCCCCCCCGTACCTGTAGCCATTGCTAAAAACCCAATACCCATAGCCGCATACCCTACATAA
>JACRKK010000096.1 GCA_016219795.1 Candidatus Woesearchaeota archaeon
AGACAAAACCATCAGAAATACCAGCATCCAACTGATAATGGACTTGATACGCATAGCTAGCTCCTAATTAACGGGTTATGGCCAGACGAGTATATAAAGGTTGCGGTGGATTCACCCAAAGTGAGTAGTGGCTTTAAAAACGGTAGGTTTATATAATAATAGTTCTTACCTATCATTATCTATTCATAAAAGGTGAAAACCCATGGCACAAGCAGAAACATTCAGTTTACCAGAAGTACAGAGCCAAACTATTGCTGCCTTAGTCAGGGCTGGTTTTTATTCCAGCAAGTCTGATGTAGCAAAAGAGGCTCTCCGTTGTCTTTTTGAACATAAGCCCACCCTCAAAATTACCGCAGCGATAGAACTTTATAAAGACGGACAAGTAAGTTTAGGCCGTGCAGCAGAATTAGCAGAGATATCTACTCCAGCATTTAAAGATGCTTTAGCAGAGAGGGGAATAGTCAGAGAAATCACTGTACCTGAAAAAACTGTGCAGAGAGGAGTAGCTATTCTCCAAAAAATTAAGCGTTAATATGGCACTCTTTGTTTTTGATACGGATGTAGTAAGCACGTTTGCCAAAATCAGACGATTTGATTTATTTCCTTCTGTATTTGGCAAATCAGAGCTGTTGTTGCCTCCTGCTGTCGTTACTGATATCAAACGAGCTAAATATCCATTTCTCCAAAATTCCCTGGTGCTTCCTCTTTTCAAACAAATAGAACTTCAGGAAAAAGAGAGGATATTAGCAGAAGAAATCCATTCTTTCAAAAATTTAGGAAAAGGAGAAAGCGAATGCATTGCAATCGCTGAAGTGAGAAAAGCAGTTTTTGTAAGTAATGACAAAAAGGCTGTACATTTTGCAGAAAGTAGAGGAATAGGTGTTGTTACATTAATTTCCATTCTTTTGTATCTCAAGACAGTGCTTAGCAATGAGGAACTGTGGCAATTAATGAATGAGATTGAAACAAAAGACAAGGTAGTTATTGTTGGGAAAGAAAAGATTTTGGCGCACGACTCGGGTGGGGTTGCGCCTTTCGGGCTCCCGAGTAGGGCAAAGCCCGTCGTGCCGCCAAAGGAGAAAACTGCTGGTTTTAAATAAAAGGTGTTTCATATCTATTTTTGATGATGATAGATAACTCCAACATCCATGACGAGTCTGCTACATCTGCCACTGACTGGCACACCGTGCAGTTGTATTATGACGCATTCCAGAAACTGTGCATCGGTTTTGTCACTATCTTTGTTCATTAAGGTACACTGACAATAGTCCCATCACCTACGCTCTCCAAGCGTGCACGAAGATGTCCTGCAGATGAGGAGATGCACAGACAAGTGGTATAAGTAGGATTGCTGTTAATGATGATGCCGTCAGCATAGAGGATGTCTGTCTCGCTGCCCAGGAGGAAGATATTTTGGTCTAGATTGCCGGAGCCAACACTATTGATATAATCCTGAATAAAAGGATGGTCTGGGCATTGGCTCTTCTTATCAACAAAACAGACCTCCCGGAACTGTTCAGGTACCAAAACATCAAGCAAGACTACCCTGCCGTAGGCAGTGCTGGTCTTGGCTATCTCACCAAGGAGGTTCTGCTTGAACTTTAAGGTGGATGCTTCTGCTGCCTTGGAGCGCAGGTCATTGATTGCTTTGTAGCCAAACAGAAGAACCAGGGCTACCACGACAATGGACATGATATATACAAAAACTTCGCTGTGCGCCTGGGCTTTTCTCATGGTTTTTTTTTTGGCTTGCTTGCTTTACTACCGGCTTTACCGGACTTGCCAGTGCTCTTGGTGGCAATACTCTCCAGATCATTGAGGAGCTGCCTGTTGCTTCCCTGTGATTTTGCCGTGATGTCATCAAGCTCATCAAAGACGTCCACACCTTTTTTCGAGGAGGGGATAAATTCTTCAAGTGGAGCCCATGTGTCAGATGAAGAAGATAAAATAGTATCTTTTTTCTTGGCTGCGATGGGGGTGATTTGTGTTGCTGCACCCTTTTGGACTGCGCCCGATCCCCTTGGACTTTCCGGAACTTTATTTCCATACGCTCCAAAAGGAGTAAATGCTTTTTCCCTGCTTTTTTCCTGCTCGCCCATTGCCTTTGAGAAAAGGTCATGAGGTGATGTACCTGGCAGGCCGGATGGTGGAGCAGAGAACGAGTGCTGCAACGCTGATGCCCTTCCGGATGGTCCCTTTCCTCTTGATGACTGACCTGATGATGGACTGCTTCCAAGGGGGGGCATCCCAGGTGGTAAGGGTGAAGACATGGGCGGCATGGAAGGAGGTATCCGTGGATTGAATAGATCAAAGTCTTTTGATTTTTTGAAAAAATGAGTGTATGCTACATAGCCTCCGGCACCAAGGAGTGCAACAATAAGCACAAAGAGCACAATGGTCCAGAAGCCTCCACCGGAGGAATCAGTCTGGTCAGGGGGTGGTGTTTCAGTGTCGCCTCCACCACCGGTTTCGTTGCCATCACCACTACCTATATCTAGAGTATTTGGATCTGTGCCGTATTTGTACTCCTGCAGGTTGGTGTAGCCGTCCTGATCAGGATCGAGGGCAGCGTCCGACGCATCCAACGGATTTAAGCCGTATTGCATCTCCCAGGAATCAGGCATACCATCTGCATCTTTGTCGTCTTTGGGTTTGCAGTAGCCTGCTTTGCAGTAAGTGCTTGTGCAATCCACATCATCCTGGCAAGAGTCATCAATCTCACATTTCAGTGGGCAGACACCACCACAGTCGATGCCGCCTTCGCCTAATTCCTGAACCCCATTGCTACAGGTGCTCTCTTTGCATGTCCGCGTCACAATATCACAATGCTTGAGCTTGCAATCGCTATCAACTTTACAGGACATGCTACCGGTGCATGCGTCGCAGGTATCACCACCACAATCCTTATCTGTCTCATCCTGGTTCTTGACCCTGTCGTTGCATGTTGGCTTTTCGCATTTGTTTGCGCTGCTGCAATAGTCAGAAGTGCAGTCATCATCTTCTTTGCAATTTTTATTGAGAGAACAGGAAGTACAGGGACCACCACAATCAACATCAGTCTCTCCAAGGTCCTTAATACCGTTGCCGCAGCCCACTGGCCGCAGACTGGTGTTGACCGTAATGCCATCGCTTTGGGTCACATTGACACCAACCATGCCTGCACCGTTTTTTGCATAGGCCTTAAAATAATAGGTTCTGCCGTCGGTTAAGTTCAGGCCAGCAACCCATGGATCTTCATCTGATGTGAATGTCCAATTTTTCACAAGATCGCTTGGCGTTTCCTGCCATAAGGAATAATAATAGCCTTCAATGCCCGATTCATTGTCTTCTGCAAAAAAACGTACCCTCAGCCTGCTGGTCTCATAAGTGTAGTCAGAATCAATGCCCCTATATTCACTGGAGTCATTGATTGCAGTATTGGAAGGGGGAGTCTGGTCAATCTGGAAGGTCACATCCTTGCCAACATTTCTTTGATTGCCGTTGATAACAAAAGCGCATTGCATGTATCGCGTGTATCTGCCGGGAACAAGCGTGAGGGTATCATCAAAGAAACCACCGCCCCTATTGGTCATGGTCCGCACATTGGTTCCGGTAAATTGGCTGTTGTCCGCAAGCTGGCATCCAGTCGCTTGCGGGAGAGTGGAGATATTGAAATAGATGGTGGTGACATTATAGTTGCCTGCCTGTGCAGGTGAATGAATAAATATTTCGCCGTCCTGCAGTAGATTAATAGTATATGTTGTAGATGATGTGCCCCCTACCTGGCTGTTGCCTGCCATGTCCTGACAGGTGATGCCAATGATGTAGGTTCCCATAGTAGAACTTATTCCTGGAGGAATCAGCGGCAGAAGAGTATTGAAGACCTGTCTTGGATTGGTGGAATAGCTTGATGCACGGGCCGGGTCTATCCTTGTCCCAAGATAGGTGGTCATGAGCGTTGCATTGGTGGTGTTCACTGCATATCTGCAGACGACAGCTTCTGTTGCCTGCGCAGAAAGCGTGACTGGGCTTTGTACCTGCTCACCTGTGTTAAAGACCGAAGGAGTGATGGTGAAACTCTGCACTACAGGAGGGAGGGTGTCTGTTTCCAGGGTGAAGGTCGCATTATGGCGCTGATTTTTTGCAGTCTCTGTGCAGTTGACTGAAAGTGTAGCACTGCCTGATTCAAAAAGTGTCTGCTGGGTAAGATTAAAGTTGGTGTAGGAATGGAAATTCCCTGTCCCGTCAGAGGTAAAGTCGCCGCTGTGCTGCTCTGTCGCCCATCTGCAATTGTTGGCTACCTCATCAGTTTCCAGGGTCAGATTGAAGACTGGAACTGTAGTCTTTCCGTTGAGCGGCTTTCGGAGGAATATATGCATGGGGAAAACATCCAGCGAAAACGTATTGGTGACGTTGACTGTTGCGGGCAATTCATCAGACTGGATGGAAGTCAGAATCTCTTCTGCAATGACGGTAATTTCTTTTTCACCATCCGTATCAAAGGTGACTGATGTCTTGTAAGAGGTGTTCGTCAGCTGGCCTGCAATCATCCGGTCAGTGATGTCGATATAGGTTTGGTTGCGGATGTCGTTGATAATCACTGAGTCAAGAGTGACTGGCGCGCTGAAGTTGAGGGTGATGTTGACTGTGGAGCTGCCGGTCTGCGCCTGTATAGATACTGTTGGTACTGGCCGCGAAACTGTTATGGTACGGGGGCTTGAAGATTCTGCTGTACCACCATAAACATCCCGGCAGCGGACGTTCCAGGCATAAGCACCGTTGGCAACCCGCCGATAAGAGATAAGGGTGGGAGACCCGCTCTGGATGGGGCCTGAGGAGGGTACTGCTGCAGTGAGCACACCGTCGATGACAAGCGTGCATTGATCTATTGCGTGCTGACTGGTGGCTGTGAAATTGAAGAGGAGGTTGGAAGTCGTGCTGACATAACCATTAGCAGGAGCATTAAGGGAAACATCCGGCGCCTGGCTGTTGACCATAAAGATGTTGAGAGGAGGGACAATGCCCTGATGCTGCCCGACATCCTTGCAGTTGACGGTCCAGTTGTGCCTGCCATTAACCAAGGTCTTGGTAACAATGGTGTGTTGTGTTTTGGAGTTGATAACAGAACCAAGCTGCTCTGAAACATTATCAATAATCAGTTGACAGGAGCCAAGCCCGTCAGGATCGTAAGCAGTAAAGGTGAAGTTAACAAGGGGATTGGCAAATGATGAGCCAGAAGCAGGAGAGATGGGGGCAACGAGGGGTCCGGTTTCGTTGACCGTGAACATCCGCGTCGCTGTGGTGACTATTTTAGCAGGGATATCTGTGGATTCGCAGGTGACATTCCAGAAGTAAGGGTAGCCATTTACGAGACTGTATTTGGTGAACTCAATTCGCTGGCCTGAAAGAACCGTTCGCGGGTTGATGACGGTTCCGTTGAGCATAAGAGAGCAGTTGCTGACTGTCGGGTCATCCACTATATACTTGAAGGTAACATCTGAGGTACCTTCAATCCTGGCATTCGCCTCTGGCTCAAGAAGGTCAGCGTACGGACCTTGGTAATCTACAGTGAATGGAGCAATAAGTGATTGTTGGGCGTAGGCAGTTCCGTTTCTGCAGGTGACGCTCCAGGAATGTGGGCCGTTGGTGAGGGACAGGAAAAAGGAGTTGTTGGTGCCGTCAACATAAGGTGCGATGTGGGTCTGGTTAAGTGTGCCGTCAATATACACCAAGCATTCTGTTAATAGCGGGTCAAGGATCCTGTATTTGAAGGGAATATTCTTCTTGCGAACAACGTCACCGCTTTTGGGTGTTTCAAGAGAAGGTCCGCTAAAGGCGGTGGTGAGGTTGAAGATAGGCGAGACAACGCTGTTGGCTGATGGTGCTGCTACATCCGTG
>JACRKK010000098.1 GCA_016219795.1 Candidatus Woesearchaeota archaeon
AACAGCAAAACGTAGTCTACAAACCAACAACCCTTGAGGCCTTTGTCCAGAAATGCCTTGAAGATACTGCAAAAGAAGGACTGCAACGCATAGGAAGAAATGGAGGATATATCAATGGAGCATCGGTTCCGGGCACCAAAAGCCCCCGACCTTATGAATCCAGTGCCATACTCTTTCCACCAGACACTATACCCTACTGGCTCTACATCAATAAAGAAGGCCTGTTAGACTCAGAGCGACCTGCACTTGAAAAAGACATACCCTATGACCATTCCATCCAGGACCAAATGGAACGATACACGGAATCAAAACTATCTCTCTGTCTTAACAATTTCAAGGATTTTCCCCAATACAGCGTCCAGCTCCTTGGTGAACCAGCCGTAACCTCTATTATCTATGATGAGCGCATCCAGCTCTCCCTCACTCTTCCCTTTGTTGCAAAAGACGGCAATGATGAAAAACGCTTCACCACCTTTAGTGGAGAGCTTCCTGTGCGCATGCCGGAAATCTACCAGATGGGCTCAGACCTTGTGGATATGGAACTTGACCACCAGATACTGGAAACCATCACGCTCAACCTCATCTCAACGTATGCAGATATCGACAGCAACATCCCCCCTATGTCAGGCATGGACTTCTTCAACCCTACACAACACATTTGGATTAGGCGAAATGTGGAGAACATCATCCGTTCTGATATCCTGGAGCTTCTCCGACTGGTCCAAATTACCGGGACACGGAACTACAATCCCATATTGCTCGACAACGCTACTGACGACTATCTGGTGCAGCAAGGCGTCTATAACAGTTTCAATCTGGATCTTAACCAGGGATACAACAACCTTTCGGTGGATTTCCTCTATCCTGGCCTCCCTATCTTTTTGTCCATTGGCAATACTGAACTCATAAAACCAAAGAGCATACTGCCTAATGTCTTTGTCCTGCGCATGATGGGCTTTGCCATGAATGACTATGGCTTTGACTATGATCTCAGCTATCCAATCATAGCAACCATCGCTGATCCAGATGCATTCCATGGGGAAGGATACCGTTTCCAGATTGGCCTTGAGGCAAACATCAGAAAAAGTGCTCCTGTTAAAGGTTCTCTTGACCTGCAAACGGAAGAAGTGACCCTACCGACAGTCTCCATAGATCAGGAAAATCTGCTGGTGGATAAACCCATCACCATCCAAACAACAAATGCCTACAACAACAGCCCGCTTATAGATGTTGACCTGTATTACACCTGCGGTGAAACGGTCTACCTTGGAAAAACAGAAGCAAATCGCACCAGAGCAATGCTGCAGCGTAAACTCCCCTATTGCCTTTTTGGAGGGGTTTTGGAAGCGCAAAAAGAAGGTTATTTCACCCAGATGATTCCCTTTAACAACCAGCCGGATGACAGTATAGCCTCTCTTGACCTAAAGTTCTGGCCGCTTGCCACAAAAACGATAAGTATAAAGAAACATAAAATGGATGCTCCGGCGACAACACATGACCTCATGCCGCAGGAAGAAGTATTCTTGACCATCACCAAAGTGCAGGAAACAGAAAGCGAGGGCCCCTTCCCTATGCCTGGCTTCCTCATTTATCAGCAGCAAGACAACGCACCTAATGCCCAAAAGGATAATGAACGCGCAATTATAGAAAAAGCGCACGCACAGGGAGATATCACCTATGACCAATATCAAATCCTCATTGACGGGCTTCTATCTCATACCCCCTCAGCCACAACGTCCTCTTCAGAGAACACCATGACACTTGTACCTGGCACCTATCAGGTCTCCATGATTCTATTGTATAATGGCAATATCACCATCCCCCGCAAAGAGGACCGCATCTGCAAAGGAGCAAACATTGGTGGCAACTGCGTTGGTGGGGAGCAGCCGATTGTCTATGAAGAGCAGAACTTCAGTGCCTATCCAACTGGCGGTGCTGAGTTCAACATGACCCTGACACCAGAGCAACTGTATCAGGACGGTAATTTTACGTTCTATGTACTGGATAACGACATCCCAGCGACATGGGACGATCTAAGTCAGGAATTTGATGTGGTCACTTCGTCAGATGCCAACAGGCAGTATCTCCTGCCAACCATATCATGAACAAAAAAACGATGCAAGAGGTATTCCTTTCTGTTTTCAAGAGAAAGGATGTAGGGGTATTGTTCTTGCTTGAAGCTTGGTTCTTTGTCTGTGTATGGCTACTCCTTCAGCTCTGGCAGAAGCTGGTGGATGTGAAAATGGCATCACTTCCAGACACTGATCTGGATGCAACAGCCTCTTCTGTTGCAGATTTACGTCTGGCTGCGGATCCTTATCTCCAAGGTTTTCTGTATGCGCAAACCATTGCCTTGCTTCTCATCCTGGCCCTCATAGTGTTATATTGTGTTCTAAATACCGTATTGTGGGCAAGAATCTTAAGACAAAAAGTAGCTTTGCATTCTATCTGGAAGGCGTTACTCTTTGTAGGTTTAGGGTGGGTGCTCTGGTTGGTCGCAGCTGTTGTCCTGTTCCTATTCACCGCAACACCTCTTTGGCTCTTGGGATGGCTAGCCCTCGCAACCCCCTGCTGGTTGCTTGTTTCAACCTTCCTATTCATGTCGTTTTGCTTAAAAGAACCTGTACGCAAACGCATGCAGACTTTGCTTGTGCAGATAAAGCATGTGGGCTGGTATATCCTTGCTACAGCACTGATGCTGGTTATTCTAATTCTGATTGCCTTGATCCCATTCCCCTCGTTTTGGGGGGAAGATGCCGTCATTGTAGCGATGCTGGTGTTCTGGCTTCTGTGGCTCAAATGCATCTATGGAGAACTATTTCTGAGAATACAGTCTTACGGCTCAACGAAAAGGTAATGTTTTTCTGCACCCTCAAGTTCCAGCATAATCCGCTTTACAACTGACTTTATGGGGTCTGGCAATAACTTTACTCTCTGTTTCAGATCCTCAAAGGATGCAAACGGCTTGTCTCTTCTATCCTCTATAATCTGCCACATGTGCTTCTTCCCAAGACCAGGCAGGAGCTCAAGCTGATGCATTCTTGTAGAGAGGGGCTGAGAATTATTAAAGAAATCTACAAAGCGTTTCTGGTTCTTTTCTACAATGTTCCTCACGACAAATTCCAGCTCGCTTCTTGCAGTGCCTGTAAGTTTGGAAAGGGGCAGCCTACCGTTGATATGATGAATCTCATCCCGTTTTCCTTCTCCTATATAGATCTCTTGATGCGCTGCAAGGAAGATACCTTTCTTGGGCACAAGCTCCAAAAGAACAAAACGCTCTTTACCCATGGCCTGAACAATGGGTGTTTTCTTATAGGAAGGAAGATTATCCAGGGGATAGCCATTGGGCAGGTAATCTAAAATGACAACATACTCCTCTCTTAGTTTTTTCCGAACTCCTGTATCCTGCTCGATGATGAATCCCCCCGATGGTTTAGCAATTAATGGACTATTAGTTTAAAAAGCTTTCGATAGAGAACCTATATGAACTCTTTGACGGTGCCTACTATTTTCTTAATGTTATCATTAGATACAGTTAGTGTGTATCCTTGCAAGACAGCTTTAAGCTGTTCAGGCGTTGTGGGTAGAATATCAACAATCTTGACGATGTGGGCATCTTTTAGCCGGGGTACGTTAAGTTCTTCAATTTTCTTGTACAACTCGGTTGCTTTTTTTTCGGTAAGTGTTACAAAAGAAGCTAGGTACTCTTCTGTTTTGGTCGCTCTGAAATTAAGCTCTTTGTCCCTTGCCTTGATGGTTTCAAGATTTGCTTTGACCGTTGCCATGCTTACAGGCACAGATGCTATGATTTGTTGTTTCATGCTGACTCACTTGACCTTCCGCAAATGCACAGGATGAACGATAACTGTTTTTGCTTTGTTCATATCTTTGATGGCAACCATATAGCAAACGCCACGCATACCTGTAACTATGCCTGATTTTTGATAGAACCTCGGGAAATACATGCCGCCCTGTACTGCAGGCTCTACTGAAAGCGTGACTTGTTCACCTTCTTTAAAGGTCTGAAGAAATCGGGTGATGCTTATCTTACCCTGCTGTCTATGGCTCTTGGTAAGTTTAGAACCACTCTTTCTCCTAAATCCACCTACTCGGTCAACCATGGTGCGAGGAGAAAAGGTACTTATTTATAAATATGTTGGTTTTTATAAAAAAACCCGGCATTGTATTAACTAAGATACTTTAATATAGTAGTTCTTCTTTTCTCTTGGTTGACAGAGGTGTATCAACCATGGCGAGACCAAAAGGAAAAATAAAAGTTGTTTGTCAGAACAAGTCCTGTGAACTTTTCCGGAAAG
>JACRKK010000097.1 GCA_016219795.1 Candidatus Woesearchaeota archaeon
ATGGTATATAACAGAAGGTCAGAAAAAACACTGGCAGAAGCACACTTATGAGGAATATTGCCTTGTGAAGCATCAACGTCTCCTTACGCAGTACAGCTAGTCGTAAACGCTGCGGGCTTCAGCCCGCAGCAGTTTACAGAGCTTTGAGCCAGTTATTTGATATACTCCTTCTGCGTAGGTGACTTCTTCCTGTCGCACAGCATCTAAGAGGTTCCTGTAAAAAGCCAAGCCCCCAAGAGGGCTCTCTTGGAAAGACCCCAAAACGGGCTGTGGGTGAGCAGTACCCTCCTTTTGGATGGACAATACTGTCTCAAGAGTGGTTTTCATATCCTTCCAGCGTTGGTAGTGGGAGGAAGTCTCCAAAGGCTCAAGGAATACCAATTGATCTGCTAGGTTTTGCAACTCCAAAAGAAGCGGTGCGCTATCCTGACCTGGCTGTGTATTATGTGCCTGGCGCATTACATTTTTCAGATACCCTTCAGCAAGAGTAAGGGCTGCCGATTAGGCCTTGGATCCCAGGGAATCCTCTTGTGCCTTCTGGGCCTTATGTGCCTGGTAACCTCTGGTACTAAGGAGAAGGCTAATCTGCTCCATGTCATCCCAAAGAAATTGCTCAAATAGTTCAAGAGGATCACCCCAAAGGCCCCCCACTTGAAACTGTTCCTTGCGCCGGACAAGATTTCCAATGGTATCCACGGATCTGTAGGAAGACTGATGGTACTCAAAACGATACGTCCTTGATTCGCTATGGAGAACATTGCCCCATAGATTCTCTTCAAGGTTATGTTTTTCACAAAAATCTCTTGCAGTAAGGATGCTATACACCGTCATAAGAAAACCATACAGTCTCTCATTCTCCAAGACAAAGCCTGTACTCTCTCCTGGCTTTGCGGTAAGGTCATTGAAAAGGAGGTAAGCAACTTTGGCGTTTGCATCTGCTATGACGTTGGGCGCTACATCTCGTGGTTTGTAGAAATTTAACTCCTGATTGATGGCTGCAACAACATCCACAAGCCTATCATAAATTTCCGTCAAAGAGGTTTCATGCATCCTGTGCTCAAGGGAATGGTGATTTTGAAGTGTAGTAAAAAACGGCAGGACCGTCTGCGGATATTGCTTCACAACCTCGGTTGCATCTTCCTCTGTAAGCAATGCTTTCAATGCATCGTCTTTTGTCTGGCAGAGTTTTCCATGAGCTGATCGCACCACACCCTCCAGGTTCTTACTCGCATCTGAAAGCAGCTGATGATCCCACTTTGTCATCAGCACCTTGCCAGTGTTCAGTGCCTCTGTAAACTCCTCAAATATAAAAGGCATGGAGAGAAGGGCATATACATTGAGCTGGTCCGGGGCCCAGTTTCTTCCTAAATAGGAATTAACCGATGGAATCACAGATCCGTCAAGCAGGATATTTTTATGGCTTAGCATGCTCCTCAATCCTTCTCTAAAAGCTTCTTCTGAGCGAAGGGTAAATACGCCATAGTCCAGAAACTGCCGTTTTAGTGTTTGGGCATCCATAATTTAGGCGGGTTTAGGACTTATTTATAAAGTGATAGGGTAGATGCCACATGAATTAAAGGAATACTCTCTCCTTTTTTTGCATGATAGAACAAAGAGTTAGATAACCCCAAGATATATAAATAAGCCACGCTCTGCATAACACCATGATTTCCGTCATCGGCGCAGGACCTGCAGGCTGCTATTACGCATACAAAGAGCAGCATGATGATGTGCATCTCTTCGAAGAAGATGCTGTGGTGGGAAAGCCCGTTGCCTGCACAGGCATTCTGACTAATTCTGTCAGAAGCGTGCTTGATGTGCCCAAAGATCTTGTGATCAGCAAAATTGAGCGCTTCAAGATTGTGGCACCCAACAAAAAAGCAATTTATATCAATTTAAACAAGACAAACATGGTGCTGGACCGGGCACGGTTTGACCAGTTCCTTGCGCAGAAAGCCACGGATTCTGGGGCACAACTTCATTTGAAAGAAAAGTTTGTGGGATTCAAGAAGTCTGGCAACCTTTATCTGCTCAAGACATCCAAAAAGACCTATGAAACCGATATGATCGTTGGTGCTGATGGCCCCTACAGTCCTGTCGCAAAGGCAGCAGGCCTCTATGGAAACCGGCAGTTTGTCAAGGGTTGGCAGGCACGCTGCAAGTTTCCCGGATTAGAAGAGGGGGTTACTGAGATTCGGATGAATCTGGGCGAATTTTCCTGGATAGTTCCAGAAACTGATAAAATTGCCCGCGTGGGTGTTATTGGTATGGACACTGCGCAGCTTAGGAGAGACTACAAAAAACTGCTGGGTGCAAGCAAGATTATTGAAGACCAGTCGGGTATGATTCCCCTCTACAACCCCCAACAAAAACTTCGGGTGGGCAAGGAAGATATTTTTCTGTTAGGAGATGCAGCAACCCAAGTCAAGGCAACCACCTACGGCGGCATTATCTATGGCCTCATCTGCGGTGGGTATCTGGCAGATAATAAGGAAACCTATATTAAGGAATTCAACAAGAAACTTGCCAAAGACCTTTGGATAAGCTTAAAGATGCGGGAGCTGATGAACGCGATGAATGAGCAGCAGTCCAATGAGCTTATCGAAATTTTTAAGAAGAGAAACAATGCAGCAGTCCTTGAACAGCACGACCGGGATTTCCCCAGCAAATTCATCGTGCAGCTCCTTATGAAAGAAGCAAAGCTCTGGAAGCTTGGCTTTCAGATTGCCAAGCAGAAGATGTGGATGTCATGAACACAATCCTCAAAAACGGGCAGGTGTATAACAGCAAGAAAAATCGGTTTGCATTTCTAGATCTTGCCATTAAAGATGGCAGGATTGCACAGATAAAAAAGGGAATTCGTGCAGGACAGCATGACCTCATTGTTGACTGCAAAGGTAAGCATATTATTCCAGGCCTCATTGATGCCCATGTGCATTTCCGCGAGCCGGGTGATGAACAGAAAGAGGATTTCCTCTCCGGAAGCAGGGCGGCTGCAGCAGGCGGCGTGACGACGGTGCTTGATATGCCAAACACCAACCCCCCCGTGGTTTCTGGCCGCGTGCTTGCACAGAAACGTGAGCTGGCAGGAAAAAGTCTGGTGAATTATGGGTTCTATGTGCTTGGCTGCGCAGAGAATGCAGACCAGCTCTCTCTCTTTAAGAATATTGCAGGCATTAAGGTCTACCTGGGAAGTAGTACGGGAAATTATGGGGTGGATGACCTTGGTGTTTTTGCTCAGATTCTGGAATATACGCCAGGCCTTGTGGTTGTGCACGCAGAATGCGGGCATCTTCTGCGGTATTTTGCAAAAAAATACGAGATGATAGGGATGCATCACCGCATGCGGCCTAATGTCTGCGCCCAGGTGAGTGTTGCAGATGCATGCATTCTTGCTTCCTCCTTCAAAAAGAGGCTGCACATCGCCCATATGAGCACCAAAGAAGAAGTGGCGTTTCTCAAGATGCATAAAACCCCTCAGATAACGTGCGAGGTTTCGCCCCACCATTTGTTCCTCAATGAATCATTTTTCAGAAAACAGGGTAATTTTGGGAAGATGAATCCGCCTCTTCGGTACGAGGAGGACAGAAAGGCATTATGGCAGGCGATTAAAGAAGGGCTGGTAGATCTGATTGCCACAGACCATGCACCCCACACCAAAGAGGAAAAAGAGCAGGATTTTAGGGATGCGCCGTGCGGGGTGCCTGGAGTGCAGACTATGCTGCCATTGCTCCTCAACGCTGTGCATGAGAAAAAGCTTTCCCTGGCTGATGTGGTGCGGCTGTGCTCGGAGAATCCTGCACAAGTGTTTGGTATTGAGAAGCGGGGACAGCTAAGTGTGGGGTATCATGCGGATATCTGTGTTGTGGATTTGAAGAAAAAAGGCACGATCAGAAATGAGGAGCAGCAAAGCAAATGCAGTTGGACGCCATTTCATGGATGGAAATGCACAGGCTGGCCGGTCATGACGATGGTGAATGGAAATGTTGTCTACAGAAATGGTGCGATTGATGAGTCTGCTAAAGGCGTGGAAGTGAGGTTTAGGGATTTACTTTCATAGAGTCATTATGCTGTCTAGATCTATAATGTGCACCAGTTTCACCTGGCAGCTGTAAAGGCGCAGTATTATAGACAAAAAAGGCAGGAAGCATCCCGTCTTTTGCTGCAAACTCACCATACCTTCGCTCTTTGGTCAGTGAATCACGAATGTACTTGTCTGGCAGCACCGGTATTCCTATGTTGAGCCAGACCCTTGGATTATATGTCTTCTCTGTTATTTTTCGTGAAATAGGTTTTACAAGGTTTCCAAACGCAGAAGGTTCATAGGTTACTAAGACCTCTGGAGAATTCAAAGCAGCACCACTACCCTTTGCAATATATTGTACGTCTGCATGATAAATATCCTGAAGAACAACAGCTAACTCCTTTAATTTAGGATCGCCCATCAGGTGCACCACTTTTCCCTCCAGGGCAGCTTCTGCAATATCCCGTATGAATTGGAAATGGATAGGTTTTTCTGCCCGTGTAAGAAGGGTGGTGAGATAGAGGATTGCAGCAGGTATGAGGGGGTCAGGTGCCGGGGTGGTTGTCACAAAAGCTTGGGTGGGGTAAGAGACTACAGGAGGTATAAAGGAGCCAAAGGAGTCAAGTAGTGGGGGTGGCATACTAATGTATTCTGTTGGTATAGACCCCCCAGCAGGAGCTTTAGCAGCAACCACCTCTAAAGGTGATGGGACTGCCGTTTCTGCAGCAGGTTTTGAGAACAATTTAGAAAGCACCTCAAAACTACGAAAGTCATAGGGTGCTCTCAATCGATCGCCCCATCCCCACCATGATGTTTTCATGCGGCTAGGAAATGTACATCCGGATATAAATATTACGCATCCAATGCTGATGGAGGGTTAGTGGACACTCTGAGGAAGAAGATTCCCAAAATATGCACAGTCTGGTTTGAGCATCTCTGCATAAAGTCTTGGGCCGACTTCACGTTCCTTTGCGCCAACAATTACACAACCCACAGCATGAGGAGGGAATTCGCGTTGGTCTTTTAGGGCTGATTGAATGCCTGACACAACGTTTTTCTCCATGAGAGATCCTTGAGGTGTGTACCCGTTGCTCTTACAAATTTTCGGTAGTGTCTTATTAAAGATACTTTAATTTTGTATGAAGAAAATTTCCCCATGTCCAGACCTTGGTTGCTTGTCCTTCGATTATTGCTGGTGTCAGTTTTTCGTTGATAGGTTTCATGAAATTCCAGTAGAATTGG
>JACRKK010000100.1 GCA_016219795.1 Candidatus Woesearchaeota archaeon
AACACTTTTGAATGTAATTTCTGCGGTGCCAAATGGCACCGCTTAAAGCCAAGAATGACTTTGAGTGGAAAAATGGTTGATTTACCACCAAAACTAAGTAGACTTTTAAAAAACAGAAAATAACTTTTCAATATCACCTTGCCTCCATAACATTTATATAGTGCGAATACGGGAGAATAACTCCATGGAACAGCTTGTCACCCAGGACAAAAAGCACAGGGCACAGGAAATCATCAACAGTGTCCTCATGCAAGTGCGCGACATACGCTATAAACTTCCGCGCTCATCTCTGGACGAACTCTTCCCCGAATTCATCGTGCTCCTGCGCAAAACCTTAAAGCAGCTGCTTCAAATCCACCATGAATTCACCTATGAGGAACTAATCCATTTCTTAAAGAGAAAAAAACTGGACGATTTTATCAGGAAAAAACTGACCCTGCTTCTTGAAAAGCTGTGTGGGATGGAATTTAAGGGCCAAAAAATAACCCTGAGCACCTTTGAGAACCTAATCAACGATTTTGAGGCGCTGCTCTACGAATTCCAGGTGAGTGAAGGAGAGAATAATGAAAGCATCAAGGACAAGATCTTCGGCAAGAAGGAATTATCATCCCATCAATTAAAAGAACTCATTGATGAGGCAGGCATCGCATTAGAACATAAACATTACCATGATGTTGAGCAACTATACATGAAGATCATCCAGATTTACAACCTCTTATCGCTCCAGGAAAAGGAAAAAATAGACCTTACACCAGATGAGATCCAAATTCTCAAACAGTGCAGAGAACTCAATCAGCAGCTCTTCAAAGGAGAGAACCTGGATGCGGTATATGAAGAGATAGAAACCCACGAAAAGCAGCAGGAAGAAAAACACAGGGTCATGGAAGAAAAGCATGACCAAATAGTCATGCAGGAAGAGCAGGTCAAAGAAAAAGAGATTATCGAACTCAACAAAGCAAGCGAGCTTCTGGAAAAAGAAAAAAACATGAAACGTAGGGAATTGCGGCTGCAGCAGCGCGAGTCTGCAACAAAAGAACAGCTCAGCCAACTAGCAGCAAAAGAAAAGGAGCTTGCGCTCTTAAAAGAGAAAATAACCCAGTTCCAGAAAAGGAACAAAGCAGTAGAAGGCTCCCTGCTCTCAACCCAAGAAACTTTTGCAGACAAAGAAACAAAAATAGAGCAGCTGGAGAATGCCATTACAGCCAAGAGGAAGCACATCCATGAACTCAAACAGCACATCCTTGGCAAGGCACATATTCCGCAGAAACAATATGTAAGACCAAAAATGCCCCTCCCTTCTCCAAAACAAAAGGATGTAGTAATCTACCGCCAGCTTCTTGCAAAATATAAGCAGCTCCCGCTTGAAGAGCGCAAAAAGCTCTATCCTGAACTACAAAAGTTCTTCATGAAAATAACGCCAAAAGCAACCCCTCTAAAGGAGGGGATGCAACCTGCACTCAAAAACATGCGCAGCCAGATTGCGCATTGCCGCAGGCTTGCCCAAGAAAAGAAAAAAACACAAGCTAAAGCATTGTACACCCAGCTCCTCAATACCTACAAACAGGCATCCATGCCTATACGCAAACAATTGTTTGAGGACATCACTGCACTTCACCAGTTGCTTGACGGACATCACCATTAACTTTATAAATGAGCTCCGCCAGTAATCAACAACATTCCAAAAAGAGGTTTTCAGGATGAAGGTGCTGCCAGTCTTATGCATAATCTTTCTTATCTCAGCTGTTGCTGTCTTCGCTGATGCAACATGCACCACTCCCCCTGCAACAAGATCACTCACCACGACAGCTCTTGCAAACAGCCAGCTGGTGCAAAGCAGCATCTATAGCTACGCAGGAGGGAGTCTAGTGCAGGAGTCCTCTTCCTCACTGCCCGGTTTTCTTTCTCTCTTCCCAGAAGTAGTGGATGGAAAAATTACATTCACCAATTTCAACCTCATGGCAGATGCCTTTAGCATCCTCTACAGCGGAGGAACCTATACCAAAGAAGCCAGCCAGTATATACCATTCCTCTCACCGTCCGGTCTTGTCCTGCCTCTGGTTGCAGGACAAAATTCCGTAGACGGCACAAAAAGGGTATGGAGCGAATACCACAAAAACCTCCTGGGTATTTCCTATGCTGATGTCTACTTCTCTGATGGCACTACTACCCAAAAACTGACCGGAAGCGAGCAGGGTGTCTACAACCTATTCCCCCAGATTCAGGGCAATTTCATTGTGTGGACAAAACTGACAGTAGATGATATGGCACTTGGCCCAACACCTACAACCGAGAATTACATTAGCCAAAGCTCAGCAGTCCCAGTTATACATACTATTTCCTTAGGCCAGGCACAGCAACTGAGAACTCCAGTAAAAGGAGTATTCCATCTCTTCAACTCCCTTAATGGAAATATGCTTGCCTTCAATTCATTCAAATTTTCATCTTCACCGGGAACAACTCTTGCCAGTTCAGCCATATGGCTTGTAGATTTGACCAACCCTGCCTCTTTGCAGGTGATATCCGTAGATGAACCAAACACCGTCCACGCGTTCCCTGCAGTCATAAGCCCCCATCAGGTCGCCTGGAACAGGATTACCATCCCTGGCCAGAACCAGCCTCCGCAACAGTCAGATATAGTGATCTTTGACATCAGAGGGATTCCCGCACCGTTTAGTATCAAACCATCACCAGGAGAATTTCATATGTTCCCAAAAGCATTAAGTGGGGGTGGAGTAGTATGGACCAGGTTCAGGCTGAAAGACCCGGCAGGATTCATCAGTGCATCAAACCCTCTTGCCTCCCAGATTTATTATTATACTCCGTCAGACGGCATGAAAGCTGTTGATACGCTGACTGATAATGTCCTTGAACTATTCCCAGAGGAATCAGGTGGTAAAATTTATTTCACCAAAGCAACGCTTGATTTTACAAGTACCACGACAGACCTTTTCCCTGAAGGTGGTGATGAGTCCACCTTTAGAGGATATATCGCATCAAGATATTATTTCTGGAAACACTTTGTCACGACTATCAAGCCGTTTGGCTCAGTCGCCTTAAGTTTTGATGCTGGTTCATTCCCTTACTGGTCCACCCAGCTTGCTTCGTACACGATGGGCACTGCACAAACCCAAAGCACAACCCTATCAGGCATCAACCCCTCCTGCGGTGTGTTCTATAAGGCAGAAGGCACAGGAGTAAATAGTGGAGAACTTCTGGTAACCACCATAGATGCCTCCAGCAGTTGTAATCCCCTTGCCACAACAACAAGGGATGTCTGTTGCCAGCCATCTGAATATGTGGATGGTAATGGACAGTGCAGCAGTTGCCAGACCGGATGCCCGTATGGGGGCGCGTGCTACGCACAGGGCCAGACCACAGACACTGAAGATGCCTCTGCAGATTTGGAAACCTGCCAGACTAGTGGACGGTACAAAGCAATGGCTGATGCTGACGAAAACCAGAATATCTGCACTTCCGGCACATGGATTGGCAATAGCAATACCTGCGACTTATGGGAACGATGGACCACCACAGAAACAAGCGTAGGAAGAGACGATTGCAATGATGCAGATAGTGGGATAGTGTCCCAGAACAACTATTGCTGCGGAGATGATCCAAACGAATATTATGTGACAACAACGGCAAATAGCCAGAGTGCCTGTTGTGCGCTACCGGCAGATTATTCTGTAGTCTATAACAACGCCTGCTATTATTATACTGTCCCTGTGCGTCTGCGGGATGAATCCCAGGCAGAGGGATGCCTAAACAATGACTGCTGTGGTGACGGCCAGGACAATGACGGAGACGGGAAAGTAGACAATGCTGATCCTGACTGCGATCCTGTAGATGGTTTCCTTGACACCTGCTATGTCAGCGATCAAGGATGTGATACTGATGCTTTTCTGTTTAAGGTTTCCAGCAATATCAATGCCCATGCAGAATCTCCTAATATTGCAGCAGGACAAAGCACCGAGGATTATTCCCTCTGCTGCAAAGTTTCAGGCATGGAAAACAGCTGCACTGATCCGACATCTGCCCAGATACTCAAGCTTTCCTCCTCAAAAAATGCTCAGGTAGGTGAACCAGACAAGGTTCCGGCAAACTACAACAGCCAGGTATGCATGTCATACAACAGCGCTTACTCCGCCACAAAAGTGCAATGTGGTTATGTGACCGGCTCTGAACCCTGTTCCACGCTAAATAGATCTGCCTTCTGTGTAGCACGCATCTCCGATGAGACGAATGCCCACATCCAGCAATGCTATCCTGACGGTACAACCTTGCAGGGAGCATCGCTCTACCCCATCAAAGTATGCTGCTGGAGTGATTTCAACCGATGTATAGATGCAGGCACTGGACAGCGTGATTCTGATATCTCAGGCTATTGCTGCGAACAGGACAGCAGCCAGCCAATCTATAACTGGACCAAAGAAGGCGAGACTGACCCCTTCGCAGGTTACGGTAATCTCAAAGGATACGAAATAGACGCAAGCCAGCGCAACATCAATGTGAGGACAGGCAATGTCTTAGAATGCTGCGGTGACGATATTTCTGAGAACACCAAAGTGCACGCTTGCGGCAGTGCAATAGCAGGTCCAGGCCCGCGGCTTCAGCCAGGAGACTGGGGCTGTTCGTAATAGAGTTCTGAATTTGTAGTTATAAGCTTTAAGACATAACCTTATTTTCCCAAAAGCGATTCTTCTAAAGCAGCTTCCGCATGGATCTCCAAGGTGTTCAAGAAGGGTACTCTACCATCTCCTTCTCTGAGGATTAAAGGAAGTTCTGTACATCCCAATATTACTCCATCAACATCATACTTGTTGATAATCCTGAGAAGTTTCTCTTTTGTTGTCTCCTTAAATGTTCCAGCACACAATTCCTTAAAGATAAGGCTATTAATCGTAGTTTGTTCATAATCAGATGGAGTCATAATGTCAATGCCATTTTTGTTGCAGATTTCAGGATAAAAACGAGACTGCATGGTGAATTTAATCCCTGTTAATAAAAGCTTCTTCATCCCTTTGCTTCTAGCTTTCTTTGCTGTTACCTCTGCAATATTAATTAAGGGGACTGTTACTCGTTGTTTAATTTGATCAAAAAATGCATGAGGAGAATTAGCAGCAATTATGACAAAATCAACGCCTGCTCTTTCCAAAGCATTTATCCCTTCAACCATATATGCAACGTGTTTTTTTTCGTCACCGCTATCCTCAGTATCTGTGAATGTTTGGAAATCCATACTAAAAATAACAATTTCAGGATAATAATAATCCCAAAATTTCTGGAAATACTGTAAAAAGAAAATCGGCCACCGCCGGTCAATAGACCGGCGGCATTCTCGCTTCGCTCGGGCCGATTTTCTTTAACCCTGCGTTTTCCAT
>JACRKK010000101.1 GCA_016219795.1 Candidatus Woesearchaeota archaeon
CGAGGGTTTTTGCGATAGCAAAAAGGCTCCTAGGCTACGAGCCCATTAAAACCGTACAAGAGGCTTGCCCAGGTGGCGCATTGCTCCCGGCGGCACCTGATAGATTTTTTCTCTTAGGTTCCTTTTTATTTCTTCCTTTATTTTTCCTTTTAAACGAGTTTTGCACTTCCTGCATCTGAAGCCTTGGTCCTTGCCCGCAGACTCCATTCTTTTTCCGCATTTTTTGCACAGAGGATTTTTTTCTTCCCAGAGCTTAGCCAGCTTTAAGATTTCGATTTTTTCGAGATTTACTGTGAGCTTATCTGCTCTCACGCCTCCGTAAACTCTGACTACATCACCTACTCTCAGCTTGCTGGCAATCCACCTAAAGTCTCTCGTCGGCTCATAGGCTGCGCAGTCTACACTGCCCCCGCCGTTATTAAGCCGGAATATCACGTGGCCGCCTGTTATAATCCCGGGCTCTCTGGTTACGGTGCCGTCAAGGATTACTGAAGAGTAAGCTCTAATATCCGAGATTTTTCTAACATGCTCAAGATGCGCATCTGTGCCTTGGTTTGTCTCGTATATGGCGACCACGTCTGCCTTCTCCTCGCTTCTCACCATTTCGTAAGCCTGCTTCAGAATTTCCGGATGCTCGCCTCTGATTCCGAAAAAAACCGGGCAGGGCGAATGCGGGGTAATTAAAATCCTGTCCTCTGCATAATCAACGTTGTTGAAAGTCAGAGGAAAAGTTTTAGCGTCCATTTGGTATACCGATGCTCTGTCCACGTTTCTCTCCTTTCCCCAGTTTTCCTTCCTCCTGTAAGCAATTATCTCGTAGGTGTGGTCTTTTAAATCGCTCCCAACCGCAGCTAAGGCTCCAATTATACCCCTGCCGCTCTTGAATTTATGAACTTCTGCATCGTATTTCCTGGCCAGCTCTTCAGCCTCTCTTATCGTGACTATTTCGTGCAGGCATTTGTAATAAAAATCATTAAACTCCTTTGGAATCTCGCCTCTGTAAAAAACCACGCCAGGATTTGTATTTTCGTTTTCAAGAACTGAAAGTTCCTTAACCTTTTGCAGAACAATTCCTTTAATTTTTTCTTCATTTTTAGCCTCCATGACCAGGCAGATACTCGCATTGCCTCTCGTCTTCCACTCGATATTTGGGTTGAGGCGGATCAGCCTTGCACTGACCTCTGAAAATTTTGACAGCTCCTTGATGAGCACTGCTGCAATATAAGTTGTACACATTCCGCTTTTTGAGTCTGTATCATCCACGCCAATATGGAACATAATTTTATATACGAAAATCAACGATTTAAAATAAATGGACGAAAGAACTGCTTTGCTGATTCGGATATTGGACGCATTGGACCGGGGAAAATTCGAAGTCTCTGAGAGATGCAGCAGGACTTCCTGCTTCGACATATTTGCGAGAAGAGAGGTGCTGCTGCTGTTGATAAAGATACTTGCGAATATAGACAGCATGAGCGAGTGCCGGGCCAGAGAACTGATGAACATCGCAAAAATGCTCTCTGCATCTCCAATCGTCGTTGGCAGCAGAACCAGAAATTCAAACATGGAAGAAGGCATAGTCTACGAGAGGTACGGCGTTCCTGCGGTTACTCCCGAAACCTTTGAGGATGTTTTGTTGAATGAAATTTTTCCGATTATACTATCTGCCAGGGGCGGTTATTACGTCAGGATAGATGGAGCTCTTCTGAGCGAGATAAGAAGGGAGAGAGGGCTCTCCCTGGGCGATATTGCAGAGAATATAGGCGTGTCCAGGAGGACAGTCTACCAGTACGAGCAGGGAGATGCGGGAGCCGTCTTCGAGACCGCTCTCAGGCTGGAGGAATTTCTAGATGCGGCTATTGTTAAACCGATTGAAATATTCGCTACCCCGAAAAAACTTTACGGGGTCGAAAGCGTTACGGACGAGCTGGAAAAAAGAGTACTGGAGAGGCTGATGCGCATCGGTTTTCAGGTCTATCCAACCAAAAAAGCACCGTTCAGCGCCCTGACTCAAGACGAAGAGGAAGTCATGCTCACCAAAGTCGTGAAGCTCGGACTGAGAAAATTATTAGAGAGAGCAAGGATTTTAAGGAGCATTTCAGAAACGGTAAGGACCGGAGCTTTTTTCGTAATAGATTCTGGCAGGGATCTCGCGGAGAACATAGAGGGCATCCCCGTCGTAAAGAAAGAGGAGCTGGAAAACATAGACAAATCCGGCGAGCTGGTGGATACTCTGAGCGAGAGGGCACGATGGCCGCCTAATAAGAAGTTCCCTTCAAACCCAACGGTACGATTCTAAAATTCCCCAGCTCTGAGTTATGCTGAGGAAAACTCCGTTCTTCCTGCGGTTTTTCAAAGTAGTACAGAGAACCACCGTACTCGCGCTTTGCTCGCAAGAGCATTTTTTATTCAGGTCAATGCCGACTGCGCTGCTGAGATGCTTCGTGGTGTAGCCCGTGCCCAGATTGATTCTGTCGTAGATGAGGGATAAAAAATTGTACCAGAATTTCGTTCCTACTCACCAGCCGCATGTATGAGAGATATCTTTATTGCATAGTACGCAAAATATATCGCAACTGCTGTCATTAGTATACCAAGCGAAGTGCTAATCGGCCTTTTTAATGGGTGTTTCGCCGGACTCCGGTCTATGAAAGGCAGAATTATTGCTATCCCGACGGCGATACCCGGCGCAACTATGCCTATTATCTTAGCAGGAATCGGTCCAATATTCCATACCCAGAACTTCAAAAACCCAAACATGGGGAGAAAATACCACTCTGGAAATATTGGTGATGGAGTTACAAATGGGTCTGCCTTTTCAAGTAAGGGTGCGGGCAAAAAAGTTGCCAGTAAAATCAGTGCTCCAAGTACTAGGCATCCGACAAATGCTTCACGTAATACTTGATGCGGAAAGAATGGTTCTCCCACGACTTTTTCCCCACCTGCTTCATTCTTTTCGCTCATCTTTGCAGCCTCACAACGGTTCGGAAATACCCTGCCTTCTAACCATGAAGAAGTGCATTCCAAGTAACATGAATACAATCATAGGAAGAAGAAAAACATGCAAGAAGTAGAATCTGGCTAGCGTTTCTGCTCCTACCTCTGCCCCGCCTATAAATATTTTCAATATCGCAGGACCAAGAACCGGTATAGAGGCAGGAATTTGCAAACCAACCGTAGTGGCCCAGTAGGACAGCTGGTCCCAGGGCAGCAGGTAACCAGAAAATCCAAAAATCAGCGTAGTTAAAAGTAAAGCCACGCCGGCAATCCAGTTCAATTCCCTAGGTTTTTTAAATGCTCCGGTGAGATATACTCTGAACATATGGAGCACAACCGCTGCAATCATCATATTTGCAGCCCAGTGATGGATGCTCCTGAACAGGCTGCCAAAGGTCACTTCCTGCATAATAAATTTAACGCTGCTGTATGCTTCTTCGGGTGTGGGTATGTAGTACCTGGCCAGGAGAATGCCTGTAACAACCAGCACCAAGTAACAAAGAAATGAAATGCCTCCAAGACAATACATCGGGTGCGTTGCATAGGGGGGTACAGGCTTTTTTAATATTTTCCTCAAATCTTCCTTCAAATTAAATCTTTCATCAAACCATGCGAAAAACTTTTCTCCAAGGGTTGCCATATGAACACCTATGTCTTGTAAACGTCCAATGTCTTAACATACTTAAGATCTTTCCAACGCACAGCTATTATTTTTCCATCCTTCTCCTCAAGCTGTATTTCCGGCAGCGCAGCGGGTGGAGGCCCTGCCAAAACTTTGCCGGTCTTCGTATCGAAAATCCCGTCGTGGCAGGGGCAGAAGAGCACTGGTCTCTTATATCCTCCATACTCCACCCTCCACTGAGCAGTGCAGCCCAGATGCGTGCACTTAACAGCAAATGCCCTGAAGCCTTCTTCATTATGAATTAAAATTGCTGGAAATTTCTCAAACTGCCATTTTTCCTTTGCACTGCCAACAGGTACTTCGCTGGCCTTCGCAATTACAACTGTGGCCTCTTCACCGGCTTTTCTGGGCGGCCACAAAAATTTTAACATCATCGCCAAGGGCCCTGTTATATAAACTGCAAATGCTGCTCCAATAAATCCAAATAAGAATTTCCTTCTTGTGGTTTGTTTATTCATATGCCGTAACCTTCTCCTCAGGTATTACTCCCTTTTTGATTAGTCCAAGAATCACCCCAATGAGTATAGTGCCTATTCCGAGGTATATCCCCCCAATTTTAGTGAGTTCTTCTACAGATTTTTGCGCAAACAGCAGGTTCCAGAGCAGCATGCCAAAAATGTAAAACACAGCTATTGAGAGGAGGATAATCGCTATCTGAGCTGCGGTTGATTCACGTTCTTTACTCTCAATCCTCTCGATGTTCACTTTCTCTCTCCTATATTCTGAATATGTAAGCAATAGCTCCAATCGACAGAATGGTACCGAAACAGACTAAAGCTACATCCCACTGCGGCATGTGCACGCCTACGACTCCATACCCTTCAAGCGTGTTATGTTCCTTGAAATACAGCCCAGCTGGACCCAAATTAGGTGGTCCCTCTGGATGGCAGTAATCGCACTGCTTCCCAGTTTTTTCTGCATTTTTAGGAGTCGCATTTACCGAAACAGTTAAAAATAAGAATGTCAGAATGAGGACGGAAAATTTTATCAAGTTCATCGCCATCGACCACCAGCTAATAATTGAAACTTTGTATATAAATCTTTTGCATTTTGGTAGATAAATTTATATAATTACGATAATACTATGCTAAAAATATGCTGCAGCACAAGTTTAAATTTTTTCTAATCACAATTGCTTTCTTGATATTTTGGAATAATCCTGTCCTGGCACAGGTGGAAAACTCCTGCGTGGACTGCCATAAAAAGCCTGAAATTATATCATCCTTACCTGCGCTGGAACAAAATATTTTTGAAGATTGGCGTATCTCAGTCCACGGGAGCAAGGGCATTACATGCGAAAAATGTATGGGGGGCAATCCAACAAAATTCGCAAAAGAAGCGGCTCACGAAGGGATTAAGAACTCAAGCAACCCCAAGAGCCCGGTCTATTATAAAAACTTGCCAGAAACTTGCGGGGAGTGTCATTCTGGTGTATACAAAAAATTCACACAGAGCAGGCATTACCAGAGATTGAAGGCGAATGAACTGGCTCCAGAATGCAGCACATGCCACGGCTCACACAACGTTGCCTTGGTGGAGCCTCTGGAGATATCAAAAAAATGCAGCCTCTGTCATAATATAGAAACGAGAATTATGCCGAGTATTCCAAGAGAAGCTGAAGGAGCTCTTGCGATAATAAAACAGGTGAAAAATGCTGTGTTAAAGGCCGAAAGCGCCATTGAAGTGGCAAGAGAAAAAAGGAGAGACACGACCAAAGCTGAAGTTGTTCTGCAGGAGGCAAAAAGCATTTTGGGGGTTAGCGGAGATTCCTGGCACGACTTTGAGATATATGCCTTCAAAGAGGAGCTGGTGAATGCCTTGTATTATGCAGACAGGGCTTACAATCTTGCCAGCGCTCTGGCTGAAAATTCCTGCGTCTCCTGCCATAGCACCCTGCCCCGCAACACCACCACCTATGAAAAGTACAGCGAATGGCTGGACTCCTCGCATGTTGATAAAGGCATCGCCTGCGACAGCTGCCACAGAGGAAAGGCGGATAACGAAAGCTTGCGCATAGCCCATCAAGGTATGTCTATTCCAAATACTGTCGATATACCAACCATGTGCTGGAACTGTCATAAAAACCACCAGTATTTTGAATCCAAACACTGGAAAAAACTACTTCAAACCTTGGAAACTGAGAGTAAAAAATTTCCTCATGGTGTTTACCAGGATAAAATAGAATTGGAGAAGCAACCGCTTACCGGACCAGAATGTGCAACCTGCCATGGAAGCCATGACATAAAGGGAACACGAAATCCAGAAAGTCCGGTTTACTACAAAAACATTCTGAAAACCTGCGGGCTTGTATGCCACAAAAACGAATACAATAAATTCATGCAGAGCAAGCACTATGTAAAGTTAAAGGCAGATAAATTAGCTCCGGAATGTGTTACCTGCCACGGGTCGATGGCTATATCCGTACTAAATGCGAGTGGAGTATCCAACTTCTGCAGCATGTGCCATAATAAAGAGATGGGCATCTATCCAAACATTCCAAAAGATGCGGAGAACACCATGCTCCTCCTTGCCCGGGTTGGTGGTGTGTTAGATGCGGCACAAAACTCCGTCAATATAGCAAAGAAAGAAAGAGAAATTAGGAAGGCAGAAGATACGTTGAGAAATGCCAGAAATATGCTTGCAGAGGCTAAAGGGAGCTGGCACGGTTTTAATATTACAGCAGTTGGAGAAGAACTCAACGAAGCAGCAGCTCTGGGAAGATTAGCAAAAGAAGAGGCAGAAGGGACGGTTTCATCTCCTCTAAAATATATCCTCGTAATCTTGATTTTTTTTATTGTGGTTTATTTTATTTTGCGAAAAATTTATAAACAATAAGCAAGATTCAGAAAAGGTAATACGCCTGTAAGAAGGTAGGAAAGTGAGAATAAAGAAAATTAGCGTGCAGTTTCTCATTGGCACAATATTGTTTTTTGGAATAGTGGGTATGGCATCTGCAGAGGAAGGCAACGCCACTTCCTATGCCGGGGCTGAAAAGTGCGGGACGTGCCACAAGCCAATATATGAAAGCTGGAATAAAACAAAGCATGCAAATGCATACGATACTATGCTGTATGCATATAATATGTTGACCGCAACCGGGCGGGGCATAAGACCATGGGTAGAAATAGGCAGAACTAAAGAGTGGTGCGAGCAGTGCCACACGACAGGCAGATATGCCAATGGAACCTATGTTTTGAAAAATATTCAATGTGAAAGATGCCATCTGCTTGGTAAAGAACATATCCAAGCTGGAGGCGGAAAAGGCACGCAAAAGGTTGACTGGTCTGCGGAGCTGTGCAGGCAGTGCCACGGGGGCAGCCAGCATCCACAGTACGACGACTGGAAGCAGTCGGCTCACTCGAGGTCGTTAGCAGTCGCATGCCAGCAATGCCATGTTGCGCAATTTGTTGTTAAATCAGACTTCGGCAGTATAAAAATAGAACCCGTATTGGAGAATAAGGAGCCAATAAACTGCCAGACATGCCACGACCCGCATGGAAGTGTAAACTACAGGCAGCTTAGGTATCCTCCGGAAGAACTGTGCGCCAAGTGCCACAATGTCAAAGGTCCGAAAATAGCAGGGCGCATAGCGCATACGCAGGCAGACATGTTCAACGGCAGCATTATGGAGCAGGCCGGAGTTACCTGCTATAACTGCCATATGTATGTCAAGGTCTATGAAAGCGAAATCTCACCAAGGGTTACCGGACATACCTTCGAGCCAAGGCCTGAACAGTGCGTAACTTCATGTCATCCTAAAAAAGACGCTAAATGGGCGAAGAGCGCTGTGGAGGTCAGACAAGTGCAGATTTCAGCTCTAATGACAGAAGTAGAAAAAGAAGTAAAAATATTGCATGATGTAATTTCTAAAAAGTATCCAACCTGGGATGGAGAAACAAAAGAAAGTGTAAAAGGACTTTCTCCACACGGCTCGGATGCTATAGACAGGTATCTCCGGGCCAGTTACGCCATCGATTTTATAAAAGCTGACAAATCCACGGGATTCCACAATGGAGAGAAGGCTACGAGAATGTTAGAAGAAGCAAAAACTCTGACAAACGAAGGCATGGATTCGATAAGAAAAGAGATTGCTCCAACACCGCAAGCAGGAGCAGAGGTAACTAACCTGCCGAAGATAGTGGCTATTATAGTAATAGTTGGCGGCATTATACTTGCCATTTCCCTTGAGGTATACAGAAGATTGAAGAAGGGACAAAAATGATAACAAGAAGAAAATTCGTGAAATCCGCAGCGCTTGCAACAGTAGCTGCCGCTACTGGAGCAGTAGCTGTGCTAAAGAAAATCGGACTTGCAAATGCTCAGCCAGAGGTCGGACAATATTATCCTCACATCTGGGATAGGCTGGGCAACGCCAAGTATATTCACCCCTGGGATATTGATGCTAGACTGGGACCGGACCACTACAAAAAGGGGGCTAGGGAAAGGTGGGCAATGGTTATAGACCTCCGCAAGTGCGTTGGATGCCATCTCTGCGAACTTGTCTGCAGAGAGCACTGGGATGTTCCAGAAGGATTCTGGCGCTCGTGGGTAAAGGCTATCCAGAAAGGGAGACCGCCAAATGCCAAGAAGTACTTCCTGCCCAGATTGTGCAACCAGTGCGAGGATCCGCCCTGCGTTACGGCATGCCCCACCACTGCATCCATTATACGTGATGACGGCATAGTCGTGATTCGATACGAGATGTGCATAGGCTGTAGATACTGCATAGCGGTCTGCCCGTACGACTCAAGATTTATCAATCCAAGAAGAAAGACTGCAGAGAAGTGCGATTTCTGCCAGCCCAGAGTAGACAAAGGCGAGCTGCCTGTCTGCGTGGAGATATGTCCAGTTAACGCCAGAATATTTGGAGACCTGAATGACCCCGAGAGCGATGTTTCAAAGCTAATAAGAAATAATCCGGTGCAGGTACTAAGACCGGAGATGGGAACAGAACCGCAGGTTTACTATATCAATCCTGATATGGATATAATGGGTAGAATCAAGGAGAGGAGAGGAAGGTAGTATGGTAGAGGAGCTGATAGTATTATATAACGTGCCGCATGAGCTGCCGCTCGGTATATTAATAGCCACTTACTTTTATTACACCGGTGTAAGCGCCGGTTCCTTCGTTCTCTCAACCCTCGCATACGTATTCGGCTATGAGAAGTATAAACCAATTGGAAAGCTCGCTATAGTTATGGCAGTAATTGTGCTGATTTTGGCTCCTCTGCACCTTATTCTCGACCTTGCTCAGCCCCAGAGATTCGTACATATATTATATATGTTCAACGCAAGGTCGATGATTTCCTGGGGTACTATAATGCTCACCGCATATCCGCTGAACTGCGTAATATACGGTTACTTCATGTTCAAGGAAAATATGAAAATGACAAGAATTTTCGGTTTGATTGGAATTCCGCTTGCAGTGGGCGTTCACGGATACTGCGGGTTTATACTTTCACTGGTTGCAATCAGATCCCTCTGGCACACCGCCCTTATGCCTCCTCTCTTCCTTGTATCTGCTGTAGTCTCTGGAGTGGCTCTTATGATACTCATTGTGATTACCAAGCAGAGGTTTTTCACGCTAGATAAAAAAATTAATGTGGATTTAATATTTAGTCTTGGAAAAATTCTTGCCTGGACCCTCGTACTTGACCTGTTTCTGGTTGGAGTAGACCTCCTTGAGCTTACCTACGTCTATTCCCGTACAGAAGCGTACGACGCTGCGATGCTGCTGATAAAGGGACCACTTGCACCGCTTTTTTTGATAGGTGAGATATTCCTGGGAGGAATAGTGCCTTTTATACTTTTAACGCATCCAAGAACCAGCAGCTCCATAAAGGTTGTTACCCTAGCCTCGGTACTGGTGCTCATCGGCATATATGCAATGAGAGTAAACTGGGTCGTTGGAGGGCAGATGACCCCGCTTAGCTGAGGAGGATTGAAATTGGTATATTATGAATACATACCCTATACCCCAAGCATGCATGAAATAGCGGTGGTAATAGGCGTAGCAGTGCTCGGTATAATTCTATTTTCCATATCCGTAAAAGTCCTCAAGCTGTAGCTCCGCTACTTGCTCCCTACAACCCTCGTATAGCCCGGGACGTGGCATGAGGTACATGTTTCTTCTTTAACAGTAACCAAGTGTGTTTTATGGCAGGTATTGCAGTCGAAATATGACGGATGAATCATGTGCACGTCCTTTGATATCAAATGCTTGGGTTTAAGTTCGGTAAGGGTGTGGCATCCCTTGCAGATTTCCCCTGAAACCTCCGGTATGCCAGTGGCAGCGTAACGCCCGTATATTACAGCGGAGCCGTAATTGAAACCTTTTAGAGCTGATTGCACCCGAGTTTCGATGTGGCATGTGTGGCAGTTTATATTCTTATGTGGAGATTCTTGCCATGCATCGTACATGGGCTTCATTACATGGCAACTGGAACAAAAGGAGGGTTGGTTGGAGTACCAAGCAAAGCCGCCGTTGAGTGTTAGGCAATGCGCTCATGTAAGTGCACGCTTCACTTTTCATTTTTCAACAACGGGAAGTATTTTACTCCTAAAGTGTATAGAAATGCGCAGAGCGCAATGATTCCTATCGCAATGAGCGACTCAAACAGAGTTGGAGCATAGGAAGGCAGACCTCCTCTCAGCAGTGGCAATATCTGTCCCGCAATCACGAAGTCATACCTCATAACAAAGATGCCGATTAGCACTAAGAGAGAGGCTGTAAATATTCCAGAAATTGTTCGACCCGTCCTCGGGTGCAGGAGAATGAAAACAGGAATTAGAGTTCCAAGCAGTATTTCAAAAACCCAGAAATTCAGGCTGAACGGTCCTTTGAGCAGCAGCAGAATGGACTCTAATTTTTCCGCAGAATAAGCACCACTCACTACTTTCCAAGCTGTAAATAATAGCCCAAGGGCAAGCACGAAGGCAAGTATTCTCCCGAGCTCAGATATTAACTTCTGCAGTTCTGAATCAATGCTTTTTTTGGTTGCCTTGTAAGTCAGGATTACTGCAAAAATCAGCCAGGCTAGTCCTGAAAAAACAGCAGAGAGCAGGAAATAAACTGGATAGTAAGCTCCGTACCATAACGCCCTTGCTTCGACGTGCCCAAACACTGCTCCGAGAGTATTGTGGGCAGAAACCCCTGCAACAAGAGCTAAAGCTCCAATAATTTGTGCCCGTCTTATGTCTCTACGGAGAGAATCCTCAGATTCATCGGTACTTCCCAGCGTGAGCACTTTATAGAAGGATGCCTTCAACCCTGTAGAAACTTTCTGCATTTTTACCATGTCGTACCTTGCTAAAAACCAGTACTCTATTACTATGAAGAAAAAGTAGAAGGAATAGAAGAAGCCCATCCACCAGATTGCTGAAGACAGGTTCGGAGTGAACACCGTGTAAATGATGAGCCTCTCAGCATGCCCGAGATGCAGCAAAATCGCAAGAAAGCCTGCAACAATCGTAACTATCGCAAGGTAAACTCCGGTCCTGCTGATGCGCTCGTATCTCTTCACCCTAAACACATCTCCTACTGAAGAAACGATGCACAGGCCTGTGCTGGAGACAACGAAGAAAACGTAAGTAGATATAAGCAGGGACCAAGGTATTGCCTTGGATATCTCCAGAATTTCATGCCCTCTTATAAATGCAGCAGCAGCTGCAGAGACTCCCAAGACAATCAGAATGCTTAGAAATCCCGTCCATAGATAGAAGGGATATCTGCTTTCTTTTCTTGCCTCAAACATCCTTCTCACCCTCTTTCGCTTTCTGCGAAAGGTAGTATAACGTTCCGACTAAAGTAGCTGCCCCAAAAAATCCCCAGGAGCTGATGCGGAGCATGTCCATCGGGTCCATCACTCCTTTTCTGAGAGCTACTGGAAAATTCAGCAATTTAGCTGGCTCTGCAGGTAAAATGGTAAGTACATCTGTTCCACCTGCTTCTTTTATTCCGTGCACATAGCCACTGATTTCATCTGCCCTTGCCCTTGCCCTCTCAACGAGTATTTCCCTCCTTCCGAAGTCCTTCGCAAACACAGGGCATACGGTTACGCAGGCAGGCTTTGCAGGAAGCCACTTATAGCACATGTGACACTTGCGAGTAATTCTCTTCTCGAAGTCAAACCTAGGAACTTTAAAAGGACAGGCTTGATAGCAGTACCTGCATCCAATGCATTTATTCTCATCTATTACAACTGCGCCCGTAGGTTTCTTCTCGATCGCACTTACCGGGCAAACCGCAGCGCACGCAGGCCTAATGCAGTGCTGACACTGCCAGGGCACGAAGAAGTAATTATCAACGCTTCTCTTTGGTGCATCTAAGTTAACGGCTGTCCAAGTCGTACCTTCCAAATCCAAAGTTCTGGCTCCCATCTCCGTTACTATTTTTTTCTCCAAGGAAAGCTCGGCTAGGCCTACCGTCGGAGGAAGATCATTGCGGCGCTTGCAAGCCAGCATGCATCTTCTGCATCCAATGCACTTGGTTGCGTCGTTCAG
>JACRKK010000099.1 GCA_016219795.1 Candidatus Woesearchaeota archaeon
CACTCAGACAAAGACTTGGAAGATTGGTGAGAAAAACATGTTCATTCTCCAAATCTCTTGAAAACCATAACAAAGTTATTGGGCTATTTCTTCAAGAAAGAAATATGGAGCGTTTATCAGTCAAATGATAACACTTCCATTCAAAACTCTCTATAAGGGATGGATGTTACGTCCACCTTTTTTATAAATGAACAAAGAAGAGAATGAAAACAGAATGAAAGCAATGACCCATAACAATGCCTCACCAAAGGCCATTCTCAGGCTGGAGAATGTATGGAAGATATATAGAATGGGAGAGGTAGAAGTGCCGGCGCTTCGGGGAGTGAGTGTGGACATCCACAAGGGCGATTTTGTGGCAATCATCGGTGCCTCAGGCAGCGGCAAATCAACTATGATGAACCTCATAGGGTGCTTAGACATCCCCACCAGGGGCAGTATATTTCTGCAAGCAGAGGACATCAGCACCCTCAGTGAATCTGACCTTGCATCATTTCGTGGAAAGACTATTGGATTCATTTTCCAGTTGTACAACCTCATCCCCTCCATGTCCGCATTTGAGAATGTAATGCTCCCCCTTGAATTCCAAGAGTACGATGAAACCAGGGCAAAAAAAAGGGCAGAAGAAATACTGCAGATGGTGGGTCTGGGGGATAAGATGCATCATCGGCCGGCACAACTCTCGGGTGGCCAGCAGCAGCGTGTTTCCATCGCACGAAGCCTGGTGAGTAACCCGGAGATTATCCTTGCAGACGAGCCGACCGGGGCACTGGACAGTGTCACAGGAAAAGAAGTGCTCAATATGCTGCGCACGCTCTGGAAAGAGGAAGGAAAGACCATCATCATGGTCACCCACGACCTGGCACTTGCCAAAACCTATGCTCATACCACAATCGAGCTCAAAGACGGGCAGATTGTAAGGACTTTAGTTAATGATGAGGTGAAGAAGGGATGAAACATGCCATGAAATATGCATTAATCATGATAGTGGTGATGCTGTGTGCAGCAATTGCGATATCAGCTATAGAGAGTGGAGCAACCATTTCTATAAGTCTTGTCAATCAGGACCCAGACCCTGCCCTTGCCGGAGATACTGTTGAGGTAAGAATAGGTGTTGAGAATATCGGAGCTGACGCAGCAAACAACCTGATGGTGGAAATAGTGCCCTCTTACCCCTTTGAACCGGTGGGAGAAGAGAGTGCTGCCCAGAAGATAACTACCCTTCAGGGTTACCAGGGTGCCAATAACCTTAACCTAAAGATTCTGAAATATCGGGTAAAAGTGAATAAGGATGCAAGAGCAGGAAGCTATGAGCTGAAAGTAAAATATTACCAGGAGGGCTCAGGTGCCGCAAGCGAGAAAACTCTCTCCATTGCCATTCAAAATAGGGAAAGTGCTGAAATCATCCATATAGATCAGACGATGCTCTCTCCAGGAAAACAAAGTCCGCTGAAATTTACCATCAACAATGTGGGGAACGCACCCTTACGCGAACTGACATTCCACTGGGACAACGATGACCATATAATCCTACCTGTGGGATCCGACAACACGCAATACATTAAGTACCTTGATATGGGAGACAGTGTTGACCTTCAGTACCAGGTTATTGCGGACACCAATGCAGTGCCTGGTCTCTATAAACTCAACCTCTACCTAAGCTATGACGATTCCGCTTCTAATACCCAAAAAAACATATCCTCTGTTGCCGGAGTCTATGTGGGCGGAGGCACAGATTTTGATGTTGCGTTCTCTGAAAACACCAATGGGGGCATTTCCTTTACGATTGCCAATATAGGCAACAACCCAGCCTATTCGGTATCAATAGGAATCCCCGAACAGCGCGGATGGAGAGTGAATGGACCAAGTTCTGTCATTATCGGAAACCTTAACAAAGGAGACTATACGGTTGCAAGCTTCAAGCTGCAGTCCCCTCTCGCAGGTATGTATTCACAGAACAGAAGCGGTGGGATGAGGCAAGCTGACCCAGCAGAACGGAGCAAGACCGCTGATAAATCAGAGTATGACCAACACCTCAGACGCTGTTCTCATGCAAATCTCTTACACAGATACCGTAGGTGAACGAAAGGTTGTGGAAAAAGAAGTAAAAATTGGTTTTCAGAACCTTGCTGTGGGGAGTGTGCAAATGGCTCAGGGGGGGCACGCTGCAGCGACCCAGAACCAAGGCTTCTTTGCAAAGTATCAATGGTATATCTTTGGATTAGTCGTGCTTATTGTAGGATGGATTATATACCAAAAATATACGGCAAAAAAAAAGCAGGATCCAAAATACCAGATGAAAGATCTCTTTAGAGGTAAGAAAAAATAAGACAAAGGAACCACACAATGAAGATACGCAAATGTTTGAGGCATGCCATAAGCATGGTGGTGCACAGCAAGCTTCGGAGCTGGCTGACCATCATAGGCATAGTTATTGGCGTTGCGGCAGTCATAGCCATCGTCTCCATAGGAGAAGGCATGCAAGAATCACTAAATGCCCAGCTCAGCGGCCTTGGTGGTGATATTGTGACGGTCACTGCAGGCTTCTCTCGAGGAGGCGACATGTTTGGCCATAGGGGCGCAGGAGGTGCTGGTGGTCAAGGGGGGGGTGGCAGTGCCCAGGCGACAGATAAAGAAATTGTGCTGGGCCGAGCTGACCTTCAGACGCTACGGGGCTTGCCTGATATCCTCTATATTGACACAGAGATCAGAGGTAGCGTTGACGTGTCCTATCTTGGAAAAACCGGCAAGGTCTCGCTTACCGGTGTTGACCAAAAAGTGTGGTCAAAAGTGACCACAGCAAAAATAAAAGATGGCAGATTACTTGATGCTGCAGACCAGAATATTGTAATCATTGGAGGAAGGCTTGCATCTCGATTCTTTAACCAGCCCCTGGGCATCAACAAGATGTTTACCATACAAAACAACTCCGTTAGGGTTGTGGGCATCTTAGATGATGAGAGCACAAATATCTATATGCCCATTGACTTGGCCTACCAGCTTCTGCAGGATAAAGACAACGGTATCTACGATTCGCTGGTCGTGAAAATCAAGGATAAGGAGCAGCTCAACGAGACTATAGCAAAGATGGATGAACGCCTCATGGTTGAGCGACATGTGACTGAAGCAAAGAAAGATTTCACCATCACGTCAAGCAAACAGATTCAGGAAACACGCGCCCAGACGCTTAGTGCAGTCAATACGTTCCTGCTTGCCATTGCCGCAGTCTCCCTCATTGTAGGTGCCGTAGGGATTGCCAACACCATGTTCACTGCAGTCCTTGAGAAGACAAAAGAGATAGGGATTATGAAGGCCATAGGCGCGCGCAACAAAGACATCCTCCTGATATTCCTCTTAAATGCAGCACTCATCGGACTTGTGGGAGGAATCATAGGCATCATCCTTGGAACCATCCTTTCAGGTGTGCTCCCCTCGCTGATAGGAAGCATCCCCATCCTCTCGAGGGGAGGCACCATCGTCTCTCTTAATTCTGTTTTGATGGCGCTTGCGGTTTCTGTTGGCGTAGGCATCCTTGCTGGTAGCATCCCTGCCTATCAGGCGTCAAAACTCAAGCCCGTGGATGCATTGCGATATGAATAATAAGTAACATTTATAAACAACCTCCTTTTTCTCCGAGAATATCCGGTGAATAATGACGGCCAATCTGGCCCGAAAGAGGATAGACATTCTTATCCTCACTACAAAACCGTGGAGGCTTTTACTATGGCAGAAACAGAACAGATATATGAAGCAGTTGAATTAGCAAAGACTACTGGCAAGATAAGGAAAGGAACCAACGAAACTACTAAGGCAATAGAAAAGGGACAGGCAAAGCTTGTCGTCTATGCCAAGGATGTCACCCCTCCTGAAGTGATCATGCACCTTCCACTGCTCTGCAAAGAGAAGAATATTCCTTGCGTCCAGGTCCCAAGCAAAGAAGAGCTTGGTGCAGCAGCAGGGCTTGGCGTTGGCACCTCAAGCATCGCTATCGTCTTGGAAGGCGAAGCAAAAAACATCATCAAAACCATTGCAGGTAGTGAATAACGATGCCAGAACATAAAACAGAGAGAGCACCTCGCGAGGGCGCAAGACAAGGCCAGGATGCGCAAGGCACCAGTGCCCAGAAGGTAGCCTTCAGCATGGCATTCCCTGCTAAGGTCATGGAACTTATAGGCCGAACCGGCACAAGAGGAGAAGCGGTTCAGGTCAGATGTAAGGTCCTAGAAGGCAGGGATGCAAATAAGATCCTGCGAAGAAACGTCAAGGGTCCTGTGCGCGTAGGTGACATGTTGATGCTCAGAGAAACAGAAATCGAAGCCCAAAAATTGAATCAGGGCCGAAAATAAGGTGAAATCATGAAATGTACCTTTTGTGGAACAGCCATCGAGCGTGGCACCGGGAAAATGCTCGTTAAGAATGATGGTAAGATTCTTTATTTTTGTTCAAGGAGCTGCGAAAAGCAGATGCTGAAACTCGGCAGGAAACCAAGGAATGTCAGGTGGACTGAAGAAGCAAGGAAAATAAAGCAGGGTGACAAGCAATGATCGAGCAGACCCTGGTTCTGCTAAAGCCAGACGCAGTGCAGCGCGGACTGATGGGTGAAATCATCAAGCGCTTTGAACAGGTGGGAATGAAGATTGTGGGCATAAAAATGGTGTGGATGGACAAAGAGTTCTCCAAAAAACACTATGCAGCTCACATCCAGAAGCCCTTCTACAAAGGTCTTGAAGAATTCATGACTGCAGGACCTGTTGTTGCTCTGGCAATAGAGGGTCTTCATGCAGTAGAAACCGTAAGAAAAATGGTGGGGGACACAGAACCCAAGAAAGCGCTTCCAGGGACAATCAGAGGAGATTATGCACATCACTCCTATGCCTATACAGACAAGAGAGGAATAGCAATCAAGAATCTCATCCATGCATCCGGAAATGCAGAAGATGCAAAACAGGAGCTTGCGCTCTGGTTTGGCAAGAAAGAATTACAGACCTATAAGACTGTACATGAGATGCATGTATTTTAGGAGGGAATACTACTATGGCCGAAAAAATGGTTGACAAGGTTTTGAGGATCATGAAAACACAGCAGCAGATCAGAAATATTGCTATCTGCGCGCACATTGACCATGGAAAGACGACATTTTCTGACAACCTTCTTGCGGGCGCAGGCATGATGTCTGAGGATCTTGCAGGAAAGGCCTGTGTTCTTGACTTTCACGAAGATGAAAAGGCACGAGGCATTACGATTGACTCCGCTGCAGTCTCCATGGTTCACGAGTTAAACGGCAAAGAATTCTTAGTCAACCTAATCGATACGCCAGGCCACGTTGATTTTGGAGGAGACGTCACCAGAGCCATGCGTGCAGTGGATGGAGCAATCACCCTCTGCTGTGCAGTAGAAGGCATCATGCCGCAGACAGAGACTGTCCTTCGCCAGGCCCTGCGTGAACGAGTAAAACCGATCCTGTTCATCAACAAAGTGGACAGACTGATCAAGGAATTGCAGTTGACTCCAGAGAAGATGCAGGAGCGGTTCATCAAGATCATTACCAGTATCAACCAGTTCATCAGGAATATCGCACCTGATGATGTCAAGGAAAAATGGCAGGTCAATGTCTTGGACGGCAGCGTGTGCTTTGGTTCTGCATTCCAAAACTGGGCATTGTCCATGAATTACATGAAAGAGCACGGCATTAGTTTTAAAGATGTTATCACCGCTTACCAGACAGACAATCACAAGGAACTGGCAAAGAAAGCACCTCTGCATAAAGTTATTTTGGATGCAGTCGTTCGCCATCTGCCAGATCCGCCCACAGCGCAAGTCTACAGGATTCCAAAAATATGGCATGGAGATGCTGAAAGCGTGGAAGGCAAAGCACTCGTTACCTGCGACCCTAATGGACCCATCGCATTTGTCATCACCAAAATTGTGGTTGATCCCCAGGCAGGAGAAATTTCTGTTGGACGATTGTTTTCAGGTACCATGGCTAAAGGTTCTGAAGTATTTTTAAACCGTGCACGGCAACAGATGAGAATCCAGCAGGTCTTCATCACCAACGGTGCAAAGAGAGAACTGGTAGAAAGCGTAAGCTGCGGCAATATTATTGGGATCACGGGTCTGAAATCCCATCCTGGAGAGACCATCTCATCTAAGGAAATGGAACCCTTTGAGCAGCTGACGCACATCTTTGAGCCAGTCATCACCAAAGCTATTGAAGCTAAGAGGGCAAGCGACCTTCCCAAACTTATCGAAGTCATGAAGAAAGTAGTTAAGGAAGATCCTGGCCTTAAAGTAGAGATCAAGGAAGAGACCGGAGAATTTTTAATTTCCGGTATGGGAGAACTGCACCTTGAAGTCATTGAGAATCGCATCAGAACAGAAAAAGGTGTGGAGATCCAGACCTCGCCACCTATTGTGGTTTACCGCGAGACTATTATGAAGACTTCAGATACATATGAGGGAAAATCTCCCAATAAACATAACAAACTATATTTCCAGGTGGAATTACTCAGTCCTGAAGTTGCTCACCTCATCA
>JACRKK010000102.1 GCA_016219795.1 Candidatus Woesearchaeota archaeon
ATATCACAGGCATCCGTTAACGACCTTACTTTGTATCAACTTCCCTTCTTTTAAAATATTTACCTCAACATTGCACATACTTTGATCTCTTAAGGCTGTGCATGCAATGACATACTCGCCAAAATCAAATTTTGCTGTTCCCTTTTTTTGACAGGCTTTTGCCACCTCGGGTATATACCTTTTTACATTTTCAGGCGTTGATTCCACCCCCGTTTCTCCCATGCTTGCAACCTTACCCTGGCAGACTTTATAATTATTAACATCCACTCTGCCTTTTTCTTTTAAGGCAGGGTCCCAGACCTTTGTTACAGAAACCAAATCACACCCATCGCCAGATACACCGTTATACCGACCGGTATATTTAGAACCCGCGTGTATCTTTATAGTGGGGGTCTTTTGTGCAGATACATCCTGCGCCATCTGTTCTTCAAAACCTACCTGTTTTGTGGGTTCTACAGATGCGGGGGCGGCGAGGACACTGGTTTTGTCTTGCAAACCTATTTTATTAGCAGCTTCTTTTGTAATATAATCTACCCCCTCCAAACCCCTATTGGATGCAAAAAAGGCTTTATAGTCACCTTTAAAGTCTTCCCTTATAACAAACTTTTTTTCTCCTTTACATGCAAAAATCATAGAGCTACTATTTGTTTTAGAGAAACGATTGATAAAAGCCGTAAGTGCATCCTTGGCTTCTACAAGCCCTGGTGTTGAAAAGTTCCAACTACCATCAATTGATTCATACAGATTTACACTATCCTTATTTAGTCCTAACTGCAAAGCCTGTTTTAGAGCTTCCTCTTTGCTTGCAAAACCAGAAAAGCTGGCGCCAGGAATTACAAATAGCATATCTCCTCCATTCTTTCTACAAAGGACGGAGGCGTATTGATACATACTAGCGCCATAATATATATTATGGCCTGCCAGCCCTTTTAAGAAGCCTGTGAACCCCTCCCCTATTAGAGGAAGTTTAAACTCTCCATCGGGCGGTATAGCGATAGTATCATAGGCAGGGAGAGTAGGGTTTTTATATAAAAAGGGTTGAGAAGTGTTATGCTTAAATAAAAATGATTCATAATACACATGCCCCTTATAGCTATGCCCAAATTTTTCTGTCACCTCAAAAACGCCATTACACCGCGGTGTATATCTATTGAGAAGCCATCCAACTGCAAAACGATCATAACTCTTTACTTTATCAGGGGGTAGCCACCCGCTGTAACCTTTCTTTGTTATAGGGTCCACGTCGACTTCCTTGTCCAACTTCAACTCAGGAACACCTCCATATTTAATACAGAGTTCCTGCATTTTTTTGTCAAACTCTGCGGTCACATCCCCTCCTCCTGTACGCAACTCTCCCACAACAAGGCTATGGTAATCATCTATAGTATACACCCTCGTTACGGTACTTTCTGCTATCAGCGCCTCTCTCAAACTTTTGCTCTCTTCACCGTATGTGAAACCTGAAATTAGAAGAGCTGCACATAAAACTACTCCAAACGATAATCTATTAGCCATAGTTCCCCCTTTTCCCAAATCATACACCCGAGTTTTGTTTTGTCAAGAGGTGTCCACTATTGACATCCGTGGTCACTAAATTATAGGTCTATAGCCCTTCACACTTTACAACTGCCCTTTATGCTTGTCAAGCAGAAGGGCTAACAGCTGCAAGTGTGTGGATATCATCATGCAAAAACTTTTTTTAGAGCGGAATGATATCCATTGAACAGAAGAGGATGGTAATTTTTGAATCATGTATTTTTGAAAGAGGAGATGATTTAAGAAAACATGGGGAGTGCCACAGCATTCCCACTTCGTATTTGTGTTATTCACTGTTAAGTAATTCAGGGGGCAGCATACCCGGAGGGTAAGAGGAACCTAATTCTGTGATTCTTTGTAGCAGGTCTATACGGCGCATTTCCCTTTTTTGAGAGTCTATTATGTAAGTATAGCCTTCCATAACACCGTTGGAAGGAATTAGCCAGTTATTAGGGGCCAATTGGATTAAGGCAGTAAAGAAGCCGGAGTTCCCGAAAAGCGAAACAATACCGGTTGTCATTCCATTAAGACAAATAATGGTGACGGCATGTTCATATGGTTGGGCATCTGGCAAGATACGTTTTATATCACCAAGCCCACAAAATGTTTTCCCTTTTAAGTGACTTTGTTTGACCTCTTCACTTGATTGAACCCATAAGACATTCCTTAATTCGTCAGCTACAGGGTTATTATGAAAATACTTATCGCCGAAGGTAAAAAAAGCAGCGCTATGGATTATCTTGATTAGCAGTTTTTGGATCAGGAACAAATTTACCGAAAGCAGATAGAAAGCCCCTTGATTCATCAATGGGGATGAATGGCTATGGAAATATCTTTTTGTTTAATAAAATAAATGCCCGCGTTTTTCTCTATTAACCCTATTTTTTTGATTCATTCCCGGAGATATAATTTTATCTAATGAAACGGACTAATATTCTTAAACTTCTTCCTGACAGGACTCAGAGACAGACTCTGAAGCTCATCGGCGACAGAGTTTCTGCTCTCTGGAATGCCGCTGACTTTCTTCTGAGGCAGGAATTCTTTAAAGGCAGCAAGCTCCCTTCCTACTCCAGGCTGTGCAGTATCTTTAAAGACAACCCCGACTACAAAGCCCTCCCTTCCCACATAGCGCAGGAAGTCCTTAAGAAACTCTCTAATGCATGGGCAGGGTATTTCAGGCTTCTGAAACTTTATAAGTCCGGCAAGCTCAAATATAAACCCGGTCCTCCGAAATACCGCAAGGATAGAAAAACCGGCAACAGGCCATTTGACTTTATTCCGATAAAATCCACCGGCGCATTCTCTATAGAGAACAGCAGTCTTAATATCACGCTCCCTGCCGATATCAGGAATGGCAGGCTGTCTATCGTCTGGAAGGGGATTATCAGATATCAGGGTGATTATAAGACCTGTGAGATTAAGCATGACCCTGCAAACAAAGACTGGTATGCGCATATCGTAGTGGAAGTTCCTGAACATATAAGAAAGAAAAGACCTGTTAAATATGCAGCAGGAGATATTGGCGCCAGAAGGACGATAGCGGTATCCATTCAGGGAAGTAATATCAGCCATGTGTTTAGCGCCAGAGAACTCTGGAAGGACTACAAATACTGGACAAGACAGATTGCCAAAGAGCAGTCCACGCTCTCGCAGACAGGGCTTAAGACAAGCCGGAAGCTTAAACAGTTATACCGTATGAGGAGACTGAGACTAAAACACGGGCTGGAGACATTAGCAGCCGGCGTAACGTCTCTTCTTAAAAAACACGATATAACTCATTTTAAAGTCGGCTACCCTAAAGACTGCAGAGAGGATATGAACTTTGGCAGAAACAACGGCCTTGTCCATAACTTCTGGGCGTATGACATAACGCTCAGGATTCTCGGAAAGCATTGCGTCCGGAGAGACATTGAGTTTGAACGGATAGATGAAAGCGGCACATCCGACAGATGCCATGTCTGCGATACACCTGTCAGAAGGCCGGCGAGGTCTGTAGTCATCTGCCCTGTGCATGGCAAGCTCCATGCCGATGTCAATGCCTCTCTGAATATATTAAAGACTTATACCCCAATCTATGGGGACGGGGCACAGGCTGCCCCTGCATGGGCAACATATAGGTGGAATAAACACTTATGGTTAGCCCGCGCTAAATCCCTGAGATATTTATCTCAGGCTCTTGCTGCTTAATAGCGAGAATCCCCCGAATTTATTCGTGGGGAGAAGTCAAATACAATACCGTTAGTGATATCTCTGTATAATCCACCGTTGCCATTAAGGTCTTGGGATACAATCCACCCGGTTATGCCTGCTGCTGATTTTAGACGGGTCAGTGACTTATATAGAGCGATAATAATTATCGCAAAGACAAGAGCAGCAAGAATAAGCATATCGCACCTCCTATAATACTTGTGGCCACAATAGCATCTTGAGTCTTTTGTATGTATCTAACAGGTATTGCTTTTGCTTTATGATAGGCTACCCCTTTTTTTATTGCAGGATGTGATGGCTTTCTGCCGGTTACCCTGAAATAATACCACTGCCTTGGGCAGAATTCATATTGCTTGAGTTCATAG
>JACRKK010000103.1 GCA_016219795.1 Candidatus Woesearchaeota archaeon
CAACACAGCCAATCCCTATGCGCTCGCCGTAGGCGAGTTTGTCCGGGATAGATGTAACGGCTGCCAGGACATTGTGATTGTGGGGGATGATTATGTGGTGCCTCAATATAGACATACTGCGCCAATATATCTGGAATATAAACTTCTGTGGGACACCATTACAAATGTAGAAGAAGAAGTTGCACTCTTCACTGATCAGGTTTACATACCTGAGACAACAAATCTGACAAATGTGGAATCCATTTTTAAAGAAGATCTGCTGGTTATTGTTCCCGAGAGTAATGATCTGGATACAGAGTTTAATGTGGAACTGCAAAATCTGCTTACAAGCATCCAGAATAAGTATGGACACATCCCGGTTATCAGAGAGGATACACAATACAACTGCAGATCACATGACTTATTGAAACAATTTAATCTGCTGATTATCACCACAGAAAATCATCCCAATAAACTGGTTAATTGTTTTGGCATCCCTGAAATAATCCATAATAATACGCTGTACTTCAAGCGCAATGTGTTCAGCAATGAAGGTAAGAAAGCCCTGATCATTAGTCCGGAAAAGGTTAACTATATTGATTCGCTTCCTGGAGAGGTTGCATATTCGTTTGATACTCTTTTGGCATTTGAAGAGTTAATCACAGATCCTGTATTTAGTAGCATCAACACAGCAATGTTGGGACCGTTCGGTATGTCCGGCATTCACGTTTTCACCACACACTGTTTTTACAAGGGAAAATATTATGCCCTGCACCCAACAGGACCTGATTTTATCTGTGCGATAACCCCAGGTTATGACCTTGCAGTCGACCATCAGGAGAGCGCAAGCTGCGTCTATAAACAGAATAAGCGGTGTGAACTGATACGGCAAAATGGACAAAGTTGCGAGCTTAACAGGATAAGTTTTTTGCAGAAATCAGTTGTTGGTGATGTTACGCTGTACACAGATGTCAAAGACTACCTTACCAAAGTTGATAATTTGCCTGATCCGCAGTATGGTGGCACCAACGGGCTGATTGACGAAGGTGTATGTTCATTAGTGTATTTGGGTACGGGTGTGGATGTTGTAAGCTATGCCACCATAGTTGGAGCTGCGTTTGGAAAGCTTGGCTCACTTGGGATAAAAGCCATTGAAATTGTGGTGAAGACATCAGCAAGAAAAGTTGCAGAGCAGATGAGCAGGGAAGAATTTATTGACGTCGTTGCAGGCATCCGGCATCTGGCGATGAACAAAAAAGGCGTTGCTTACTTTTTCAGTGGCGGCGGAGAGAAGATAAGTGAGAGCGAGGCGAAAGCATCCATTTCCTCGTTTTTGAAGAGGGCCAAAGGCATAGAAGCCGGCGACAAGACAAGGATTACTACATTGACCGTGCATTTCGGTGAGAAGCAGGTGTATGCCGGGCTGCTGGGTGAGGCAGACGCCTATGATGCGGTCAAGGGGCTGAAGGTGATTGAGGATTCTGGTTTGCAGATCGGGGAGTATCTGCCGGAGTTGCCTGCTTCGTATCGGCTCAATTATATACGGATGGGTGGAAAAGGGTATGATATTTTCAAGTCAGAGAATCTGGTGAGGGCGGAGTTGGAGCAGGGGACGGCGCTGTTTAGGGGAACAACCACACCACACTTTACCAGAGTAACGTTACCTGGTGGAGAAGAGGTGGCTGAGTTTACATCTACATTTACGAGAAGCCTTTCTCTTGAAACGGATCTTTATAAGTTTATTCTAAAAGTTAAAAATAGAGAATATGATAAAATACGCTATGTCTACATTTCTACAAGCAAAGAGTTTGGGATTGCTAACGATTTTGCCACAGATAATGGCTTTATCTACCTTATTAACCCACGTTCAAAGAATGTTATTGATATAGTAGAAAGTACTAAGGCAAAAGGAATCTATATGGGAGATATTAAAAAGATAGCTGATAATCAAGTAGAATTTGCCTACATTGGTGAAATACCCAAAGAAGATATTGTGGGTGTTTTTGTAAAAGATAATGGGCAGGTTACTAAATTTTTAAGGAATAAGAACTACTTAGGCGATATTGAACAATTTAGGGTAATTATAAATCAACATATACCTTAAGGAGGGGAAAAAATGATGGGCGGAATTTCGTTGCAATATTTACGGATTATTTCAAAGAAGGAAGAAGAACAACTAGTTAAAACAATATCTAGTGTACTAAAAACTAAATTTGTTGAGAAAGATTGGTCACAAAAACAGATGGATAATCCCGAGCGTGAAGACCCTAAAATTAAAAAAAGATATTATGAGTATACACTTAAGGTATTTATTGAATGTAAACGAGATGATTATGGCACACCATCTACTTTGGTGTATTTAAAGTTTTATGACGAAGATTTTAAAAAACAAAAAAAAGAAGCGATAATAGAGTTATTTAAAACACTTTGCAGAACGGATCCCGCCTCTATCAACTCAACTTTCACCGTTCGCTCAGATGAAGAACAGTATTCCTCAGAGAGGTATGTTCTGCTTTTCACAGACAACTTTCCCGAAGGTTCAGATAAGTACGGAAAGGAACACATTCTCAGGGGTTTTGATAAGATTAAAGCAGAGTTCCATGAAAAGATTAACGGAAGGGTACTTCTTATTCTTAAGATAAGAACAAAAAAAGCGCCGCAGAATATAGTTAAGTGTGAAGGGACTGGATTTACTGCCCCCATGGGTGGACCGAGGATTAGATCTCTATTTACCGGTAAAATGGTCGGATTCGGTTTTCTAGCCAGCGAGAATGGGATTCGGCCAGGATGTCCCGGCTTCCGTGTCAGTCTATCTAGTGCAACAAGGTATATGTACATCACTGAAGTTAAAACCAGTATCCATCCCAACTACTACGACGCACTCTGGGAAATGGCGGACCTTTTACACGAACGCGGATTTGAGCTGCTGTGCAATGGCACATCAAAAGAAGTGTATCCCACCAAAAATGATCTTGTCGCCTATCCAGCATCTTATGGTATAAGGGAGTATGGGGGAATAATGGCGCACAACTCCAAGACTGGAAAACGGGTATATTTATTCAAGCACAACTCCTCAAATAAATACTCCTCGCGGGAAGAGCAGAAGAAGTATTATGAGAAAAAGAATCCGTGGGATCCTCTGAAAAGACGTAAAGAGAGTAAAGGTGCAGAAGAGTATGAAGAATAGCTGCAAAGTATGGGGCATCTTATTTCTCATCTGCCTAAGCATAGTTCTTTTTCTTAGTCTCCCCATTGCCAAAGGCATAGAAGCCGGCGACAAGACAAGGATTACTACATTGACCGTGCATTTCGGTGAGAAGCAGGTGTATGCCGGGCTGCTGGGCGAGGCAGACGCCTATGATGCGGTCAAGGGGCTGAAGGTGATTGAGGATTCTGGTTTGCAGATTGGGGAGTATCTGCCGGAGCTGCCTGCTTCGTATCGGCTCAAACTGGTGAGGATTAGCGGGAAGGGGTATGATTTGTTTAGAGAGCAGGATTTGATTAGGGCAACTCTTTCAAGGTCAACGCCGCTGTTTAG
>JACRKK010000104.1 GCA_016219795.1 Candidatus Woesearchaeota archaeon
CAAGTACTGAAAAATGTAAAGCATTTTTCAGTTTCGCAGACTCGTTACAATTGCCATGTACAATACGAGTCTGCGCTATGTTGAAAGTCGCAAAAACTAATCCTAACACGACTTTCAACTTTAGCAGGCGGTTCTTGACAATCATTATCTCTTCTAAGAACTGCCTGAATATTAATCTTTTGCTAATTAAGGAAACAGATTCCCCTCTAGTCTGCCTTTCTCACAAAAATGCGGAAGATCTCCGACGAGAAAACTGGTTCAGACTCCTCTTGCCTTCAACCACCTAATCCACACCACCCCTCCGCCCACCATCAGCGTCCCGAACATCAAAAACGTCAGGAGAATGTCCTTGGCAATCGTCTGGAAAAAACCTTCCGGAAACAAAGTAATCAGCGTACTTCCCGCTGGAAACTGCCAGTTCCCTTGTGGGAAGAAAACCGTATGAAATGCGGTAAACGCAGCATCAAACCCATAGAGAGCAAGAGCACCAACAATTAAGAAAGCATATACCCCTATCCCTGCAAACAGCGCGCTCTGCGCCATGCATTTCTTAGGAAAGGTACATAGTCTCCAAATAGCGATTCCTAAACCCACAATAACCAACAGAAGAACCCAAAGCACCATCTGTCCGCCAACCACCAGCTTTCTCACATCCTCCATATGGCTCTTCTCATTGGCAGTGAACGCATCACCCATCTGCTGCTTCCCCTCCAAGAAACCAATGACTTCTGTGGCCAAATGCTCCGCATTTGGAAGGCGTACTTTGTTTGCTTCTAATTGCTGGAAATAATATGTTTCATTAAAAATGAAAATACGGGCACTCAGCAGAAAAAAGAAAAAAAACAGCACAAACGCTGCCCCGGCAACGAGATAGTTTTCTTTTTTCATTTTCCAAATAGAGCAGTGCCAATCCTGACATGTGTTGCCCCCTCCTCAACTGCAACAGTAAAATCATTGCTCATGCCCATAGAGAGGGAAAAAAGACCAAGCTTTTTTCCCAGTTCCCTAAGCTTGAGGAATACTGGCCTGGTTTGTTCCGGCTCCACCAGGGGAGCCATGGTCATCAGGCCAAGCAGACGGATATTTGATAGATTATTAACATATGCACAAAGCCCTTCTACCTCCTCGGGCTTGACTCCCTGTTTGCTTTCTTCGCCGCTCACATTCACCTCAATAAACACATCCATTGTTCTTCCAAGCACAAGAGCGGCCTGACTGATTTTCTGAGCTAGTTTTTTGGAATCAACAGAATGAATGACATCAAATAGCTCCACTGCCGCTCTGGTTTTATTCGTCTGCAGATGACCAATCATGTGCCTGCGTACAGTTCCCTTCAAATATGGGAATTTACCTTCTGCCTCCTGCACCCTATTCTCTCCAATGTCTGTTGCGCCCAGCGCAATCAGGGCATTGACTTCATCTACGGTCCTAGTTTTGGTAACAGCAACAAGTGTTACAGGATGCTTATCCCTATTCGCTTCGCGTATCTCATCCATAACCTGCTGATAATTCTCTGCAAGTGCCATACAGTCAAAAAACGCTTACTTGTATAAATAGTTTGACACAAACCTTAATAAACAGAAATAACCCTAAGCACACCCATGGAACCCAGAGGCCTTGAAGAGCAGCTCCAGAAAAAAGTAAAACCGGTTGTAGATGCTGCTGTTCAGAAATATCTGGGTGTGAACATCGAAGAACTAAGCAAGGACATCACCTCCACAGTAGAAAACCCTCTTGCCGGATTTGACATCAACCCTTTCCTTCCGTTCAGAAAAGCAAAACAACTCTTTAGAAAGCAATATCTTGAACGCCTGCTACGCAAAAATTACGGCAACATTTCTGAAGCAGCCAAGATAACAGGGACAGACCGGCGCACTCTTCATCGTGTCGTGACTGCCAATAAGATTAACGTCAGAAAGATAAGAGAAGAACTTGCCCACCCATACACAGTGGAGCAGCACCAGATGAAGCACATTCTAGAAGACGTGTTCCAGCACTATAAAGAGGTCATCCATCCGGACAAGATGGAATCCATCTACAAAAATATTTCCTCTCTTTCTGAAGATCTATTGAAGGACATCCCGCTACCCAGTCTTCCATTCCGGGATGCAGAAGAGGAATTTGAGCGGCAGTATTTCCAGAAAGTGCTGTCCCTTCATAGCAATCTTGCAAAAGCAGCAAAAGCACTTGGCCTGCGCTACGAAACCCTGCACAGGAAAATAAAGAAATTAGGGCTGAAACACTAATCAGCCGGCAACAATATCCATATCGCTTTCAATGTTATCAAGCTCATCCATCTCAATACTGTCATCAATCCCATCCACAATGTCTACCCCCTTATTGTCCGTAGCAACAGCTTCCGGAGTTGCTACAGCAGGCGTCGCCTGCGCAGCTGCTTGTGTAGCGTCAGATCCTTGCGAAGCAGCAGGTGCTGCTGTATTGCAGCCTGCAAGCACCAGAACCGCAGCAATAAGAAACAAAACAATGACTGTTTTGGCTTTTCTCATTTTATTTCACCTCTGCAAGTTCCTTAAATGCCGAACTGATTTCTTTCGCCTTTGACCGTGCTTCTTTCAATGCATCAAGACTTACCTTAAGATGCTGCCTTTGTTCCTTTGATTCTGCTGTTCTTGCATCCTCAAACGCCTGCTTTGCAGAAGCAACATCCTCCTTATAGAAAACCAGCATTTCTTTTATCTTCGTAACATCAATACCTTTTTCCTCAAGCTTTGCCACGCGCTCTTCAAAACGCTTGCCGACACCATCATATTTTTCTGCTGCGTTGGAAAGCTGATTTATTGCCTTTGCGCGCTTTTTAGTCTCAATTGCCTGCTTTACAGAAACCCATGTCTCCCTGATCTCTTTGAGTGCTGCTTTGACCTCATCTTTCGATGCGCTGTCATTCTTAATCACAACAAGTGCTGCCTGGACCTTCTCTGTGGCAGCAGTAACTTTAGGTGTCTGCTCCTCTTTGGCCAAGAAATCAAGGATACGCTGGACATGAACAGCTTGCTTGCTTTTCATAGTTTTGGAATCATCATCTTTTTGCTCCATCATCCTATCTTTTTTACCTTCTTTGCCCTGCATCATCTCACCGCGAGCTGGGCACAGCTGAACGCAATCGCTCATATTCGCAGCAGTGCATCTGCTCATGCAATTGCTCACGGTCTTTTTGCCGCAGAAACCTGCACATCTGTCTTTGTCAACATTCTGGCTGTTGCAAAAAGCATAACATCCAGAAACATCAAGCGCATTAGTTGACCTCTGGGTGCTATCATCCTCTGCTTCAGCCTCCTTTGCAAAACTTACGGTAGAGAATAGTGCCATAACAAGAACAAGTACTAATAACATGGAAAGCTTGCTTCTCATGATATCACCCCTTAAAAAAGCATTATCAGCCTTGACCCTTATAAAAAGATTGTGGTGAATCACCACAAACCTTTAAATAACTCAACCCAACACATCATTTTGTGGACGAACAAGAACTCAAAGACTGGAAAAAAGCAGGGCAGATTGTGGCTGGGGCAAGGGAGTATGCACGTTCACTGGTAAAAGTGGGTGTCCCCCTTATAGAGGTTGCAGACAAGACCGAAGAGAAGATTTCTGCGTTGGGAGGAAAACCTGCATTTCCTGCTCAGATTTCTCTCAACCACATTGCAGCCCACTACTGCAGTCCACCCCATGACGAAACCCTCTTCAAAGATGGAGACGTGGCCAAGATAGATATAGGGGTGCATGTCAATGGGTGCGTAGGGGACACAGCAACCACGGTAGATTTAGGAGACCACCGTGAACTCATCGAGGCATCTAAAGAAGCGCTCAAAAACGCGCTTGCTTTGGTCCGGCCGGGCACCACCCTTGGTGAAATAGGAAGGGAGATTCAGAAAACGATTACCAGCTACAACCTAGCACCCATCAAAAACCTCTGCGGCCACGGCGTCGGCAAGTATATCGTGCACTGCCCCCCCTCTATCCCTAATTATGATACGGGCGAGAAAACAACCCTTAAAGAGGGTCAAACCATTGCCATCGAACCGTTCGCAAGTACGGGTGCAGGCATGATCTATGAAGAAAGAAATACGGAAATCTTCCAGATTGTTGGAAAACGACCAGTCAGAAACCCATCCACCAGATATATTCTTCAGAAAATTGAGGCGTACGAAGGCCTGCCTTTCACCACTCGCTGGCTGACCAAAGAATTTCCCGCATTCAAAGTAAACATCGCCCTGCGGGAACTCATGCAGCAGGGTATTATCCGCGGGTTCCCTCCGTTGCCGGACAAAGCAAAGGGACTAGTAAGTCAAGCGGAGCATACTGTACTTGTACAGGAAAAACCTCTCATCCTCACGAAACTAAGCGAA
>JACRKK010000105.1 GCA_016219795.1 Candidatus Woesearchaeota archaeon
ATGATATTTGAACATTTTATTTGCAATTTGCTAGTTAGCGAATCTCACAATTGTTCAATAGTTAATGAGATTCGCTATTAAATTACAAGAAACCACAAGTTTTGCAGCTGCTAAGTCGAGCATTCTTGCGAGATTTTCACCAGAGCCTATCACCAACGCAAACCTTTTTAAATAAGCACTTTTTCCCTCCACTCCATGAAACTCCCTAAAATCATCAAGCGCTATTGCCCCTATTGCAAGAAGCATACTTCCCATAAAGCATCGCAGAACAAGAAGCGGCAAGCCAGTTCTCTCAAGCACGGCTCTAAATACAGGGCAAGGCTTCGTGGCAGGGCAAGAGGCGCAGGTAATCTGGGTAGGTATTCAAAACCAGCAGTCACCAAATTTAAGATGACGGGCAAGAAGCAGACCAAAAAGACAGATTTCCGCTATGAATGCAGCGTCTGCAAGAAGAGCCATATGCAGTCTGCTGGTATCCGTGCCAAGAAGGTTGAGTTCACTTAATTTTTTCTTGAGACATCGTTTCGAACCCCTAATCCGATTATTTTATATATTATTGATAGTACGAATGACGCATGCAAAAAAGAGGTGTTCTATGGATATGCTGCCTTGTCATGGCTCTTACTTCCATGGGCATCGTCTGGGGTGCAGCATGCACAACAACGCCTAGTGCAGCGTGCACGGTCTCTAGTTCTCTCATGCTGCAGCCTGGCTCTTACAATCTCAACGGCAGTGTGCAGTTCATAACTATCAACACAAGCAATGTGGTGCTTGACTGCAACGGCAGCCTGTTGCAGGGCAATAGCAGTGCAAATTCGTTTGGAATTTTCCTGAACAACGGAGCAGCAGAGAACATTGTCATCAAGAACTGCAACATTACAGGATATGGCTGGCTTATTGGCTCTGATACTGCAATTCATACCAATGTTACCCTGCAGAACAACAGGCTTTATGGCGGGACCGTAGGTATAGAACTGAGCCTTAATGCATCAGCAATTTTTGGTAATGTTGTTTATAACAATTCTTTTGGGATATTACTCAGTGAAAGCATTAACTCTATCAATTCCTTGATTTACAATAACTCCTTCTCCAGTTATACGGGGAACGCCATTCAGCTTTTAAATGCCACTAATATCAGCGTCTATAACAATACGGTTTATGCAAGCACCAAAACAGGCAACGCATCAAGGGGGATATATATCGGTTCCTCTTCAATGCAGAACCGCATTTACAATAATCTCATTTATGATGGGGCAATTGGCATTCAACTTGAATCTGCATCCAATAATGATATTTATGGCAACACCATCCGTGATTTTTATTGTGTTCTGGGCAGTACCTGTCCCGCAGATGTAGGATCCTTGTTAGTAGCTATTATTCCCTCTTCAGGCAACCGCATCTATAACAATTTCATCACCAATATTACCACAGACAGTTTTGGGGGTGGGTCAATGGGGATAGGGATCACGGCATTGACTGCTTCTGATATAAACATCACCAACAATACCATAACTCGTTTGGAGGTGGCATTTGGCGTTGGTTCTGATGGTGCTTCCAACATTCTTATCGCAAACAATACTGCAGAGAACGGAAGCAGCACTTCAAGTTTTGTCATTATGGCGCTTTCTGGTGATCTTACCGAGGATTTTGACAATTCTTCCATCCTGGACAACACCTTCCGGAACTGGGGTACCTTTTACCAGTGTGATGATGTGACCTGTAGTGGCAATAGGTTCTATCAGAACAACCTTATCAACATAAGCCTGAATGCAGTTACTAGTGATGATGGTAGTTACTTCAATACATCCTCCCGCGGCAACTACTGGAGCGATATCTCTGACCACAGCCTTAACATGTCTGATACCAACACCGACGGCATCTACGATGCCGGCAGCCAGTTCCCTTACCGTGCGAACAAGGGTGCTAACATGACCAGCAGCACTGCAGTGGACAATTTCCCTTACAAAAAGCAGAACGGCTGGAATAACCTAAACCCTGCATTATTGACAAACATCCCCAACCAGAGCTTCAACAGGACGCAGAATGTTTCCATTAATCTAAGCACCTATTTATCTGATGCAGATGGGGACTCTCTTACCTTTACGGTCTTGGGTGTGAATGCATCTTTAGTCACCACCACTCTTAACAGCACCATCGGGCTTCTTACTTTCAATGGCAGCTTTCCTGGCGCAACAAGTGCTGTCCTAAACGCCACAGATGGGTATGGGGGTTATGTGGGAAGCAACAATTTTACCCTCACCGTTACCAACCGAAACCCCACATTATTGACAAACATCCCCAACATGAGTTTTGCCAAAGGCTCAAACACTACATTAAACATGACTACTTATTTTAGTGATGCAGATGGTGATACTATCAACTATGCAGAACTTAGCCTTAACACGACATTAGTGAATGCAACCTATAACAGTACTACAACAATCTATTTTTTCACCTCCAATGCTACAGGAGGCACAGTGCAACATATTATTCTTAACGCAAGCGATAGTTATGGAGGCTATGCGGAGAGCAACAATTTTTCGATCATTATCACCTGCCAGGAGAATTGGACCTATTCTGCCTGGTCAACATGTTCTGGAAGCACCCAGACACGGACTGCAATAGATACCAACAGCTGCGGTACGACAGAGAACCGTTCTGCGCTGAGTCAGAGCTGCACAAGTGCATCTACGGGAAGTGGGGGTAGTGGTTATGCTGGCAAAGCAGCAGGAAACAGCGTGAGCCAAAGCGTTTCATTTACTGATATGGATGTGGGAGAGAACAAAGCGACGTTCAGTTTCAAAGACATTCCGTTGCGGTCTCTGGTTTTTATTGTTACTCAGGAAGCAAAAAATGTCAAGATTACAAGCAGTGCATCTACCAAAGCTCCCCAGGGGGTGACTGTCTTACCGGTTGCATATAAATATATCACCATCACCCATGGTAAACTTGCGGAAGAAGCAATAACTCAAGTGGCCCTTGTCTTTACGGTAGATAAAGTATGGGTGGAGACTAATGGATTTTGGAAAGAAGAGATTGGTCTAAGCAGGTTTGCAGATGGACAATGGACTGCATTGCCAACAACATTTGTTGCGGAGGATGGGACATCCTACCGCTACGAAGCAACATCACCCGGGTTAAGCGTGTTTGCCATCACCAAACATGTGCCGCCACTCGTTGAACCACAGCAGGAAGAGCCTATTTTAAAACAAGTAGTGAGCGAAGAAGTTGAGCTACCAGCCTTCCCCCAGGAAATTATTCTTGAAGAGCCGGTTGCAGAGGCACAGCCGTCAGCTTTGCCAACGGCATCCAGAGCATGGCTTGCGATTCCGGCAGTCGTACTGCTCTTGTGTGCAGGAATATTTGTTGCCTATGTCCGTAAGCGAACCCGTTAGAGTTTTTGGATTAGCTTAACTTTATATACTTCCTTTCTTTGAAGGTAGGCATGCTCGAATGGCTCTGGTATGGTATTAATATAATAGTAGTACTCTTTATCCTTTTCTTATTGTTTTGGCGTTTCATCTTCCTGCGCAATCCCCCTCCCTCTATTCCAAAAGGTAATGTAGTTGTTGCTCCTGCTGAAGGCATTATTGTGAATATTATTTCCTTAACCCGCAAGAATCCGCTGCTCAAAAAAGGACCTGCTGCCTTCCGTACGTCTGTCAGGGGATTTGAAGGAGGTCATCTCATCCAGATTATGCTCAACATCCATAACATCCATTACCAGCGGGCACCTACAGGGGGGACGGTTAGTTCCATCATTTACACCAAAGGCAAATTCATGAATGCAGTAAAGAATCTGACCCTTGATGCCCTTGAGAATGAGCGCAATGAAATTGTGCTTGAGCACAAAACGATAGGGGAAGTGAAGGTTATCCAGCTTGCGGGTTTTGTTGCGCGTAGAATTGAATGCTTTGTTAAGAAGAACCAAACAGTTAAAACGGCCGAAGTGTTGGGAAGAATTAATATGGGGAGTCAGGTATGTCTTGTGCTGCCCAAAGGAGTTGCCCTGCAGGTGAAGGTAGGGCAGAAAGTCTTTGTGGGAGAAACGATCATGGGGGTGTACTGATGGAATGGCGCGAAGAAATGCGAATTGCAAATCTGTTTACTCTTCTTAATTTGGTTGCAGGCTTTCTTGCGATTGTATTTGCAGAAAACGCTCTCCTAGCATCCGGACTTATCTTTTCAGCAGTGGTCTTTGATTTTCTTGACGGAAGGGCTGCGCGGATGGCAAAACAGGCACCTTCTGCCTTCGGTAAAGAGCTTGATTCCCTTGCAGATGTGGTGTCGTTTGGGGTTGCGCCGGCAGTGTTTGGTTATGTCCAGATAGTTGCCGTTTCAGCATATCCTTCGTTACTTGCATTCAGCCTGGTTATACTGACCATATTTGTCGTCTGCGGGATGCTGCGGCTTGCACGTTTCAACGTTACGAATATCAAAGGCTTTGAAGGCATACCTATCACAACCAACGGCATTCTCTTTCCGCTCCTTTATATTGTAGGGGTTTCACCTTTGTACTGGACTGGTTTTTACGCTGCTTCTGCATTTCTTATGGTCAGCAAGTTTAAGGTGAAAAAACTATGAACGCAATGATAGAAGCGTTCTTCTCCAGCAGGTTGTTTTGGACTGTACTGTTGTCTATTTTTATTACCAAACCCTTCAAAGCATTTCTGCAGTGGCAGGAAGGCACTTTTTCCTGGAAAAGCGCAGTCATGGACCTTGGAGGGATGCCTAGCAGCCACGCCTGCATGGTGGCTGCGGTATCTGTGGGTGTCCTTTTGCATGAAGGACCAGGCACGGCTTTTTTTGTAGCAGTTACGATGGGGGTTATTTTCATCTACGAGGCAGTGACGTTACGAATGTATGTGGAGAATCATGCTCTTGCACTCAATAAGATTGCAGGCAAAAAGGTACATGCTGAAAGCGTTGGCCACACCTGGCCGGAAGTGATTGTTGGCGGGCTGATAGGCATTGCCCTTGCATTGGTGATTGGGGTGGTGTGATGCTGCTTCTTTTGTTGCAGGGTTTGTATCTGATGTTGCCTGTTGCGTTTGCAAACATGACACCTCCTTTGATGAAGAACCGGTTGCTGTTTCTTGCAACGCCTGTTGATGGAGGGAGAATGTGGAGAGGAAAACCGATCCTTGGCAGCCATAAGACCTGGAGGGGGCTGATTTCTGGCACAACTGTTGCCATAGTTACGGTGTTCTTGCAGCAATGGCTATATGCTTTTGCTTCTTTTCGAAACATAAGTCTTTTGGATTATCCTACTTATAATCCCATTCTTCTGGGTTTCCTGCTGGGTTTCGGAGCGCTGACAGGCGATATGGTGAAGAGTTTTTTCAAGAGAAGGGTTAGTGTGAAGCCTGGCAAGCCATTTATTCCCTGGGACCAGCTTGATTTTCTGTTAGGGAGCTTGACATTTTTGTCACCCCTTTATGTGCCACCTTGGGTGATAGTGCTTTTGGTGCTTGCAGGCGGTTTTGTGTTGCACATTGCTATTAATCACCTGGGGTTTTATCTGGGAGTCAGAGATGTAAAATGGTAGCATACTAACAGAGGTTTTCTCTTCCTGTTCTGTGGGTCTCTCTGTCTGACAAAGAAATCTTTACGCAGAAACGGTTTTTTTGCAGCAGGACTGGCAATACAATTTGGACCAGTACCCATATTTTGGGGTTTCCGGAACGACAAACCGGGTTTTGCACATCCTGCAATTTCTTAACTCCTTATAACATTTGGCCATAGAAGAATGAAAATATATACTGGAGTTAATAAACTTTTCGCTACTCTTCTTTAGTTAAATCTTCTTCGTGGTGGCGGTCCGCGACTAGACCGTCCCCTAAAGCTCCCACCATGCCTTTGTTCGTGTCGTTCTTCCCCTACCCACTGGAGTTGGATGCGTTCGACTTTTGGCATCTCTTCTTTAGTTACCGTGATATCATAATCCCTAAGAATGCGTCGGTAATTGTCATGGTCCCTATTTGCAAGGAGGTTGATAGCCCTTCCTTCATTTCCAGCACGTGCAGTTCTCCCAATTCTGTGGATATATTGCTTGCTGTCTTTTGGGATGTCGAAATTGTAGACATGGGAGACGCCAGGGATGTCCAACCCTCTAGCTGCAACATCAGTGCAGACAAGGGCAAAAACGCGCTGGGCGTGAAACTGTTTGATGATGCTGTTGCGTTTTGCCTGGGAAAGACCCCCATGAATGGGAAGGGCGTCGATGCCCTGCGCTTTGAGATTATTTGCGACAAAGTCAGTAGTATTTTGGGTATTGCAGAATACCATGACGAGGCCAGGGTGTTCTTGTTTGAGCAGGTGCGCAAGCAAAGAGAGTTTGAGATTGTCCTGTACATCATAGTAAGCCTGGGAGAGTTTTTGTGGGTCCACAAAACTGGTGACAGATACTTCTTCCGGATTATGCATATAGTTCTGCGCCAGAGCAACGATTTCAGGAGGTACGGTTGCTGAGAACAGAAGGGTCTGGCGCTCTTTTGGACAGGCACTCATGATGCGCTCAACGTCTTCGATGAACCCCATATCGAGCATCCGGTCTGCCTCGTCAAGTACGAGGATGCGCACGGAGCGTAACGATAAGGTAGTGCGCTCAAGATGGTCAAGGATCCGTCCTGGTGTCCCTACCACAACATCGGTATGGGTGAGTTCATCAATCTGGGGATTGATGGAAACGCCACCGTAAACTGCTGCGATGTTGAGTGGTTTGTATTTGGAGAACTGGCGTAGTGCCATGGCTACCTGCTCTGCAAGCTCCCGGGTGGGTGTGAGAACAAGCGATTGGACTCCCTTACCCTTGATGCAATTCTGGATGATGCCTGCGCCAAATGCCAAGGTTTTGCCTGATCCTGTGGCTGATCCTGCAATGACATCTTTTCCTGCAATGACCTGGGGAATTGATTTTTCCTGGATTTCGCTGGGTTCAGTGAAATGCATTTCTTCTGTGACCCGAAGAATGGGTTCTATAATACCTAACTCTCTAAAGGTGACCATATACGACAAAGCGTTTGGCTTCTCTATATAAAGGTTGCTAAATCACTTCCCACTCACAATCTCAACCACATCCCTGTGCTTTAAGACATGCTCTTTGCCGACGGTTTTTTTGGTCCTTACGTCAATGGCGCGAATAAAATGGTTGCCCAGATCCGAATGCACCCAGAATGCAAAATCCAGAGCTGTGGAGGCCTCAGGCATCAAAAAACAGTCAGGCAGGATGTTGCCATACTGGTCTCCCAGCTTGTTGACACCGCCGGGAAAGATGGCCATATATCTGAGAAGCTGATAGACTGCAGCATCCATAACTTGCTGGATTCCTGTCCCTCCCCACTTGCTAATAATCTGTGTTTTAATAAATAAAAGCGCTTGTTTTTGTTTTGGGGTAAGTTTGGATTCGTCCGTTATCGTAAAGTCACCGTCGCCTGGGATGTAGGATATCAGGCCTTTTTTTGCTGCTTCGCGCAGCGCAAGCTCGCATTCTGCGCTACAGGGGATGAGAAGATGCTCTCGAAATTGCTCTTTCAACCGCTTGAAATTTGCTTCTGCGCAGGGCACATCGATCTTATTGCAGGCGATGATCATGGGTTTTGTCTGCTTGCGTAATGCAGTGGCTATGCTTTTGAGAGCAGCCTCATCCCATAGATGGGGTTTTTCCCGGTCTAGGTTCAGCTGCTTGATAACTGTATCAACCATATCTTCTGTCACGCGGAAGCCGCTCATCTGTTTTGCCAGTGCTTTATGGATATGCCCTTTTTCCTGGACGACCTGGCGCGCAAAGCGCTCCCATTTTTTGTTGATGATGCCAAAGTACCACAGATCAATCTCCCGCTCAAGGAACTGGATGTCGTTTGCTGGGTCATAGCTTCCTGGCTGAACGGGCTCGCCTTTTTCATTGACGCTTCCTGAGACATCCACGACGTGGATGAGTGCGTGTGCCTGGCTTAAATCATCGAGAAACTGGTTGCCCATACCTTTTCCTTCATGCGCGCCCGGCACAAGCCCTGCAACATCAAGAAGGTCAACAGGCACAAAACGCTGGTGCCTGATGCAATAGCCGAAGCGGGGGTTGCATTGGGTGTTGAATTCCTTGTCCACGCATTCTACCCGGACATAGCTTGTGCCGTGATTTGGCTTGATGGTGGTAAATGGATAATTTGCGATGTCTACTTCTGCTAAGGTGCACCCTTTGAAGAAGGTTGACTTACCAGCAGAGGGTTTACCTACGAGTCCGATGAGCATTCATCCTGAAAATAAGCAGTGGTTTTTATAGTTTGTTGCTTCTCCATAGAACAACTTTTATAAATTATGCTATCTCCCAAGGCAAGCATGGGGGAGGATTTGAATATTACTTTTGAGCGCCTGTATGAACTCCAGCGCTTGGAGAAGGAACGATCGCAGCTGCAGCAATTGCCACACACTTTTTTTGTTGATGTGGTAAGCTACCTCACAGCCAAGAAGATGGCGCTTGCCTCGCTTTCTGTTGTTGATGATGAGCGGGAGCGGATTATTGTCCAGCTCAAGAATATACGACGTATTATCACCCAGCTCTACGAGCGCAGGCAGAGAAAGATTATTCTTATGGCACAGAACAAAGTATCAACGCAGACGAAATTGCCTGAAATGGATGCGCTTTTGCCGGAAGAGGAATCCTTCTTTAAAGAGCTTGTCAGCGTGCTTGAGCGCAACAATAAGGAGGTGTTGCTCAGATTGTTAGGAACTCACCAGCAGGAAACTGAAAACCAGCAGCCGGTTGCTTTGGAACAAAGCCCAGCTGTGGAGCAAGCTTCCCCTGAAAAAGAGACTAGAATTGTCCGTTTCTTAGGTAATGTGCCGCAGTTCTTTGGAGCGGATCTGGAGAGTTACGGACCGTTTGAGGAAGAGGATACAGCATCCCTACCTCCTGATCTTGCAGAGATTCTTATTTCTAAGAGTCAGGCAGAATGGGTTGAAAAATAAAACGTAAGCTTTATAAATAAGCCAAAAATCCCTTTGTTATCGGTTTTCCCATAGATGGGGGCAAGAGAATGGCTCTTTTGATAAAAAGAAGCATTTATTCCCCTTATTTATGTAATTTAAAACATTTAAATGGTGAAAAAACATGCCTGGAGCATATGACGTTCAAAAAAGCAAATTAATCCTTAAAACAGCCGATGAACTAAAGAAACTTAATGAGATTAAACCACCTGTGTGGAGTGCCTATGTCAAGACTGGTGCACATAAAGAGCGCCCGCCTGTACTTAATGATTGGTGGTTTCAGAGAAGTGCTTCTGTACTGTGTGCTGTAGAAGCATTAGGTCCCATCGGTGTGGCAAAGCTCCGAACCAAATATGGCGGTAAGAAGAATAGGGGTCACAAGCCCGAGAAGTTCTACAAGGCATCAGGCAATATCCTCCGAAAGGTTCTCCAGCAGTTGGAAAAGGCGGGATTCATCAAACAGGCTACTATCAAAGGTCACAAGGGTAGGGTTATCACACCCAAAGGCAAGGCATTCCTTGACCAGTCAGCAAAGCAAATTCCTCAGGAGCGTCAGGAGAAGAAGGCTCCATCACCAAAACAGGAACAGAAACCTTCCAAGAAAAATGGATAAGGAGGGCATGCAACTTCAGCAGAAGATAGTGATGCTGGAGCAGATGGTCCGTAGCAAATTGGCAAGTGAGGCCTGGGCGCGTTATTGCACCCTTAAACTTGCCCATCCGGAAACTACCATGCAGCTGTTGGTGACGCTTGCAGAAGCGGTGCAGGCAGGGCATGTCCGAGAACAGATTACCGATACTGAGCTTAAATCCCTGCTAAGGGAAATGCAACCAAAAAAAAAACAGTTTACCATACGGAAATAACATGGCACGATATATCCACATCAGCAGAAAAAAACGGCTTGCAAAACTGGCAAGACGCACCAAGTGGGCACCATTTTGGACAGTCCCACGTATCTACGGTAAAGGAAGAAGGGTCCACCCAGGCAGGCATACTATGATTAAGCGCCACTGGAGAAGAACCAAAACTAAGGCATGAGACTATGACAGATGAACGAACCTATGTAATCCCACTACGGAAGGAATGGCTCAAGACACCAAAATACAGGCGTGCGAAAAAAGCAGTCGCTGCGGTAAAGGTGTTCCTCCAAAAACATATGAAAGGGGAAGAAGTAAGGCTTGGCAAGTTCTTGAATGAGGATTTATGGAAACATGGCATCCAGAACCCGCCTCCACGCATCAAGGTCAATGTTCTTAAGGATAAGGAAGGAGTAATCCGGGCAGAATTGTTCGGCAAACCCATTCAGCAGGGAAAAGAAGAGACCAAGAAAGAAGAGAAGAAGGAACAGAAGAAAGAGAAAACACCAGCAAACGAAGTGGAAGCTGAGATTGTCGAAACAAAAGAAGAAGTGCCCAAGGCTGATGCTCCCAAGAAGAAGGCAGCAAAGAAAGCAGCGCCAGAACAGCAATAATCTTTTTGTGCAAATTTTTTTAAATGAGTGTCTCTTCGCTTTCTTATGGATGCATTAACTCTTGATGACAGGCTTTCTCTGATGCTCATGGAGTGGGGATATGGCTTTGGGAGCGGGTTGGGAAGCATGTAGGGGTAGTTATTACTTCAGCCCCTCAAGCAGGATTCTCCTCCAAAAGATCCTGTTCTATTTAAGCAGGGCGAGGCGCATAAGATAGTTGGGTTTAGGGCAGGGTTAATGTATCCGCCTGCTCCCTTATAAGAGAAAAATTGATATACTCTTCTACCCCATAAGAGGATTATGACCAAGCAAGAGCCAGAGTCATGCTGGGAGTTTTGGCATTGTCCCAAGAACGTGAAAGAACAGTGTCTTGCCTACAAGCTTGATGCCGGTAACAGATGCTGGCTAGTGTCTGTTGAATTTTGTCCACGAGCCCACCAGGAGTTCAGTAATTGCATGGCATGTCCCTGGTTTAAGAAAATGAACCCGGATTTTGGCAAATGCTAAGACCTTTCTGAAACTTTTTTAAATGAGTACGATTCTTCTTTGAGGATTTGTGCCGCAGTGCGACAACCCGGGACTCGGTCCGCCTCGAAAGCGGATTAGCGAAAGCTTATCCAGGTTCAAATCCTGGCTGCGGCGTATTGTTTCATTTTGATTCTGCCAGGATTTGAACATGCACCCCAACTTCGTTGGTGGCACCTACTCATCGCCTGCGGCTCTTCGTAGGAATCCTGGCTGCGGCGGTTTTCTATGCCATTCAATATAATCTGCGTTTTCCACTAGTGTATTCACTAGTGGCTCAATGGAAAACGCAGGGTTAAAGAAAATCGGCCCGAGCGAAGCGAGAATGCCGCCGGTCTATTGACCGGCGGTGGCCGATTTTCTTTTTACGAAAGAACCAATGGGGGCAGTAACAGCAGGACTAATCACAGGAGTTATAGATATAAACCCTAACTCCCCACAACCATCTTTTTCTTGGCTGACGCTTCCCCAATCAGAGCTTTCTCCAGTTCAAGAATTTTTTGGGTAATGAGACTTTTGGTGTTAAGCGTGTACAGCTTGGTTTTACCGAACTGGTGCGTTACCTTCACAATGCCATGCATCTCAGGCATCGGCCAGTAGTTGAACAATGATGCACGGGAAATCTCTGCACTCTCTATCAGGTCAGTTTTAGTGAAGTCCATGCCTTTATTATCAACGAAAAAGTCTAGAAACCCAAACTAATATATAGGGGGACACTCTATAATTCTGTAATATGGCAGCCACGGAACCAGAGGAGTTATCCCAGAAAACAAAGGATATACCCCTTAAGGAGTCTCACCACTTACTCCAGAAGCTTGGTCTTGGCTTCTGGATATTTGTGGTGTTGGTGTTTTCTTTTGGTTTCATGTTCATCTTCTACCTGCAGGAAATCATCAAGCTTGCCGTGAGCGGTTATGGGTACCTTGGGATCTTTGTCATGTCCTTTATCACTGACATCTTGGTGCAGCCCGTAGGGCCGGATGTACCGTTAGTGTTTGGCCTCTTCACCGAATCATTCAACCCTTTATTGGTGCTTGCACTTGTGCTTTTGGGAAGTTATCTTGCGCTGTTCGTAGCGTATTATATTGGGAGAGATATTGGTGCTGCTGGCATCGAAAAAATGGTAGGAACGCTCACTTACCAAAAACTGCTGAAATCCCCTTCTTACGGATTGTGGATTTTGTTTCTTGGGGCACTGACGCCTATCCCTTATGTGCCTTATTTTGCAGGATTGTGGCACCTATCGTTTAGGGATGTCCTTATATATGCGGTAGTACCAAGAACCATCCGTCTTGTTGCCGTTTTCCTTCTGGCCTATTACCTTGGGACCGAAGTTTTCCACATTGTTATCTTTGGCAGCACCACCTAAAAAAGAGCGAAAGCTTTAAATACCTCTACCTTATTACTCTCCCATCAGCAAATTCTCAAGGGGTGTTTTGCTAATGAATGCTGAACAAGTCTTACATACAGGAACTACAACCATAGGAATCATTGCAAGGGATGGCATTGTGTTTGTCGCAGACAAGCGAGCGACTGCAGGTAATTTTATTGCAAACAAGAGTGTGGAGAAAATTCAGATTCTCAACGATAGGATGGCAATTACCACCGCAGGGAGCGTCTCTGATGTGCAGCTCTTGACTAAATATATCAAGGCAGAGATAAAACTAAAGGAGATTTCCACTAATAGGGAGGCCTCAGTCAAGGAAGCGGCCAACCTTCTGGCAGGCATTGTCTATAACAATGTACGGCAGTTTAGTGCAATACCTGGCATTTCCCATTTCCTTTTCGCCGGCGTTGATGGGCAGGGCTTCCATCTTTATGATCTTTATGCGGATGGTTCCCTGACAGAATGCGATGATTTTGTTTCTTCCGGTTCTGGTTCAGTCATGGCCTATGGTGTTCTGGAGACGCTCTATAAAAAAGAGATTTCCATTGAAGCAGCAACAGAGCTTGGCCTTAAAGCACTGCAGGCAGCCCTCAATAGGGACAGTGCTTCCGGCAATGGGGCAGATGTGGTGGTCATCACCAAAAAAGGCGTGAAAAAGGTAGCAACAAAGCAGATCGATACAAACCTGAAATAATGTTCTGTTTTTTCCAGCTGATTTCGATGTCAAAGGAATATTTTAACCATAAGGAGAAGTTCTTGAAATGATGGTGGTAGTACTATGAGTAAAATAATCACGGAAATTATGAAGTTTTTGCAAGAAGATAAGATTACTGACGTGTGTTTTGAAGGAGCAAACATTGTCTTGTACACCAAAGACACTGATTTCTTCTTAAATGACCAAGGCGTCATCAAACAGATTGTCAGTGATATCAAAAAGAGGGTTGAGCTTAGACCTGATCCATCTATTACTATGGAATCTGAAGCAGCAGAGAAGATCATTAGGCAGGTTATTCCTGAGGAAGCAACCATTGCAAATATTACTTTTGATCCCCAGCGTTCTCGTGTCATTATTGAGGCAGAAAAGCCAGGGCTTGCCATAGGCAAGCAGGGTGAGCTTCTGCGTGAAATCAAGGCAAAGACGACATGGGTGCCTATTGTCAAGAGGACTCCAGTCATCCGCTCCCAGCTTATTGAGAACATCCGGGCAGTTCTGTACCAGAACTCAGACTACCGACGGAAATTTCTTAACAAAACCGGACATCGTGTCTACGACGGATGGATCCGTGGTAAAAAGAATGAATGGGTACGGCTGACTTATCTTGGATCCGGGCGGCAGGTTGGACGTTCCTGCATGCTTCTGCAGACTCCTGAATCTAGAATTCTTCTAGATTGCGGCATTGATCCCGCCCACACCATGGATGAGACTGAGGCATTTCCCTATCTTGAGGCTCCTGAGTTTAAGGTCGATGAGTTGGATGCTGTCATAGTAAGCCACGCCCACCTTGACCACTGCGGTCTTATTCCTTACCTCTTTAAGTTTGGCTACAAAGGCCCGATTTATTGCACTGCTCCTACACGTGATGTCATGGCACTTTTGCAGCTTGATTTTGTTAAAATCATGAAGAATGCAGGCAAAGACCCGCTCTATACATCTGATGAAATCAGGGAAATGGTCAAACACACCATCTGCCTGAATTTTGAGGAAGTTACAGATATTACACCTGACGTGCGCATCACTTTCTACAATTCAGGCCATATTATTGGAAGCGCGATGGTGCATCTGCATATCGGCAACGGGCTCCATAACCTGTTGTATGGTGCAGATATGAAATATGGCAGGACAAAGCTACTTGATCCAGCAATTACTGACTTTCCAAGGCTTGAATCTCTTATGCTGGAGAGTACTTATGGCGGCAAAGATAACATCACCCAGTCAAGGGAAGAATCAGAAAAGCAGTTGGTAGATGCAGTGAATGCCACCCTTGCCAACAAGGGCAAGGTTATTATCCCGGTACTTGGAGTAGGACGGTCGCAGGAAATCATGCTTATTTTAGAAGAGCATATGCGAACCGGTGCAATGGAAAAGATCCCCGTTTTCATCGATGGAATGGTGTGGGATGTCACAGCAATCCATACTGCTTATCCTGAATTTCTGAATAACCAGATCCGAAAGCAGATATTCCATAAAAACCAAAATCCTTTCCTTTCTGATATTTTTAAGAGGGTAGGAAGCCCCAAAGAGCGAAGAGAAGTTATTGAAGAAGCAGGGTCTTGTGTCATTGTTGCGACATCCGGTATGCTTGTGGGAGGAGCATCTGTCCAGTATTTTAAAGAACTCTGTGATAATCCTCACAACTGCATTATCTTTGTAAGCTATCAGGGAGAAGGTTCCCTTGGCAGGCGAGTGCAGCGCGGTGAAAAAGAGATTATCAACCCTGACAGTCCCAAGGATGTCTTACGGGTGAAGATGCAGGTTGCAACGGTTGAAGGATTAAGCGGCCACTCAGGGCGAAGAGAATTGATGAATTTTGTCTATCGCTGTACTCCGCGGCCAAAGAAAATCATCGTAAACCACGGAGAAGTCTCACGATGCTTAGACCTTGCAAGTTCTATCCATAAAATGTATCGTATTGAGACCGCTGCGCCTAGGAATCTTGAGACGATTAGGTTGGTTTGATTGCTGAAAAATCCAGCCATTTCTTGTCCAGCAATGCAATTTTGTCAGCTTTTTTGAATATCTTTCCGTAGTCTGTTTCTGGAGTCCCGCTGCTTCTATGATGTAAAATACAATCTCTTAACTCATTCTTTAAAGAGATAAACTGAGAGTTCTCGCTTAAGAATTCATCAAGGTACTCAAGGCTGATGATATGGTGTGTTTCTTTATTCTGCTGAATCCCTATATCATGGATCCATCCAGCTATAACAAAAACCTTCGTATCCAATGCTGTACCTTTTGCCATAGCTAGGCAGGCGTCAATAACACATTGAGAATGAATTATGATTCTTTCATTTCCCCAATGCCTATTGAAAAAGTCTTCTCCAAGTTTATTTAAGGGTTGGTTTCTTTTCATGGGTTATAATAAATATTCAAAGTAGTTAATAAAAATTGTTTGGTCTTCCATTATACCTACGCTACTTTAAAGGTAACTCTCAATTGTTCTGGTTACCGGATTATACCCACAAACAGGTACAGGCCCCTGAAATGGTGCAGACATAAATGCAGTATTGTTATTGACATGCAGTCCATTACAGTAGATTCCTTCAGCATTCAATACTTCTTTGGCAGTTCTCAGAAGCTGCCTGTCAGACATTTCTGTCTTTGGTCTGTAGGTAGGCACCCTCATATTTGCTCCACCCTGCGTTGCACATTCAACCATTTTTATCAGCCCCACCGTTTTTCCGGTATTCTGGAAGAATGCCCGGATGATATATGAATCTTTCCAGGTTTTTGGGTAAATAGTTACCCAACTAAAAATATCGTAATTATAGTTACTACATAGGTTTATAAATAGGGGCGCATTACCTTAGGGTAGTCATTAAAAGAGGTGTCAAAACAAGGGAAGGTGACACCTATGAGCCATAGCATACGAGGATATGTAGCAAATTACATTGAGGGGGACCCCACCATCCAGGTTGGGATCCAGCGGGGGCTTATTAGCAGCAGGATTCTTACTAAGCATATTCTTGAAGAGGAAAAATCATTTAAGGGATCTTTTGAGGACGTACGAAATGCGGTGAGGGGCTATGCTGAAGATTGTTCCCACAAGGTTGATGTCAAAAAGATCTACCACGCTTTCAAGAATTGCGCACTTGATATCCAAAGCAAGCTTGCCAATGTTGAAATCAACAAGCAAAAGTCTCTTAAAGACCTTTTTCCTATCCTGCAGGAGCTCACCCGGGGCCAGGAATCTTTTACCCGGATGCTTAACAACGCTAATTCTTGCATGTTCATTATAAAAGAATCAGATATCCCCAAACTGTCGTCTCATCTTGGAAAAGAGAGCATACTTGGGGTGCAGAACAATCTCTGTGCCATAACGCTGACATTACATCCCAGCGTCAAGCAGACGCCAGGCATTTATTTTCTGATTATGGGACAAATCGCACTCCATAATATCAACGTTTTTGATATTGCTTCTTACCAGAGTGAGTTTACGGTCTATGTTGACCAGAATGACGCTGCAAAGGCATACCAGTCCCTCTGGAGACTCTGCGAATACCAAAAAAAATTCTGCATCGTTGGGTAGAATATTACCAAAAATGTGGGTAACTCTTAAATATGATTCTTAAAACTCTAAAGACCATTCCGGAAAAGTCCGGGGGGTGATTTTAGTGTTGCCACAAAAAGATATATTGATCTTAAGGGAATTACGCCAGAATGCGCGTGAGACATTAACTAATATGAGCAAGCACACAAAGATACCTGTATCTACATTGTATGACCGGCTCCAAATGCGTGAGAAAGACATCATACGTAAGCACACAGCTATTCTTGATTTTGCATACCTTGGGTACTCCACCCGGGCAAATGTCTTCTTAAGTGTAGAGAAGGAGTTTAGGGATGCGCTTAAGCGTGAATTGCTGAAGAGCCGTCATGTAAATTCCTTATTCAAGATCAATAACGGCTATGATTTCCTGATGGAATGTATATTCCATCAGATGAAAGAACTGGAGGACTTTCTTGAAGAGCTTGAGACCCAATATCGCCTTAAGGATATCAAGGTGCACTATATTGTTGAGGACATAAAACGTGAGGCGTTTATGAGCGAGGCAGTAGATGCAGAGGCATGAAGAAAGATTTGTGCTCTCCATCATTGCCTATATTCTTACAAAACGGAAGATGACTATTATCCTAAATCTGCGGGAAGCACTTTAGTTTGCTTTTATGGTTTTCCCGTCTGGGAAGGTGATGCAGTTAAGCCAGAAGGTTGGGCCTTGGCTCCAGGGCCCGCTGCCAGTCTGCAACGGATTATACGTGCCACTAAAGGTGAGATGTTGTCCTTCGTATTCCTTGAGAAGGTGTTTTATATCTCTAACTTCTATGTTTGTAGCTATGTCTCTTGTCTTAAATGAGAAGAGAGGTGCATGTGGATTTAGTGGCTGTACAGTTATATAAACCGCATTAGCATCACTACCTAAATAATGGTAACTGTTTGTAGTATACGCAAAATTTTGCGGTTGTATCTCTGTAATCATCTTCCAGAAGAAAGGAGACTGAGGCACACCACTTCCTGGGATATCATAATCGGAGAGGATGCATAGTTTCCCTAACAAAGAATCCATTTTATCTATTGCTTGTTCAGTGGTATGTTAGGTGTATCCTATAATCCCTCCCATAACAAGCGCAGCAGCTGTCACATATGGTATCCATTGCTTTGCAAGATGGCGTGTAATTCTTTCTCTAGTATTTTCTGGTTTGTAGGCTAGCCAATAGTGTTGCTTTGACTCTAGCGAAGGATTAAACATTTTCTTGTAGTGAGCAAGGCTTTCTGTTTCACTTCCCCCAAAATTTGCATATCTTATCCCCTTATCTACCATTTCCCTGAAAAGCTGCATGTACACATATTCAGAAAGCCCATCTATTCTGTCCACCAGAAGATGGGCATTAAGGGCAACAGTCTCATCCCCTATTCTTTCTGCCATGCAGAAACCAATGGGTTTTCCGTCAAATAGAACTAATTTTGCGAAATAATCCTTTCCTTGTGTTCCTGCTGGAGGGTGCTGGATCATGTTATAGTAGTCGTGTGGATCTGAGAACAACTTTTTCCCTGGCATCTCAAAAAAGGTATCAACAAGCTGCTTTGCCAATGCCATATCTTCCTGTAAATTGTAATCCTTGATGGTGATTCTCTCTTTTACGTTTTCTATTGCATTTAATTTAGTTTGTAATTGATGCATGCCTGGCCTTTTTTTATCTATATCTCTAAGGAGCACTTCGATGTTCACAATATGTTCCGGAAAATTATCATCCTCGCTGTGGTTGACTTGTTTTGATGAGAGGGGTGCATTTGACCAGGGATACTCATGGCTTCTGACGTATGTTCCCTTTTCTTGGAATGCAGTTACCTGCCAGTCCTCCATTTTTTTCACAAAAACAGGTGTTCCTGAAATTGCATATAGAGAACTTGGAATAACCCTATTTTTTGAAAAAAAATACCTTTTCGTCTAGAAATCTGCAATAGAAATGGTTGTTATCTTCTTTGACTTTCACTCATTTTCCTTATTATGCTCTTTTTTTATAGTGCTCTCGCTAG
>JACRKK010000106.1 GCA_016219795.1 Candidatus Woesearchaeota archaeon
GTAGTCATCACCTCAGCTGAAAATCTTCTGAAGGAAATATTTACGATTAAAGGCAGTGGTACCTTCATCAAATACCATCGCATTAAAAATACATCTGACCCTGCAACCATCAACAAGAAAAAGATGAAAGCCCTTCTCGAAGATGCATTTGGAAAAAAACTCCTGGACACCTATTTTGAAGGACAATTCAAAGAAATCATTTATGAGAAGGATTATGAGGGTGTTGCCATCATGAAAGAAGTGCAGGGCATTCCCTATCTCGACAAATTTGCCGTTGCCAAAGCCTATCAGGGAACCGGCCTTGGCAAGAGCCTCTGGAATGAAGTTATCAGGTCATATCCTTCACTGTTATGGCGAGCAGCTGCAACCAACCCCTTTAATGAAGTCTACATCCGCTATTGTGATGGGATGATAAAAGGTACTGAGTGGATTGTATTCTGGAAGAACCTGGAAATGGACAAGGTCATTCCCTGCATTGATGAGATCATGAATCGAGAAAAGACGATGATTACGGTGAGTCCATGATACGGGCAGCAATTGTAGGTGGTTCAGGGTATGTGGGTACAGAGCTTGCAAGACTCATTGATGCACATCCTGAAACAGAACTGAAGATAGTAACCAGCGAGAGTCTACAGGGCAAAATGGTCTCATCGCATATCCCGGGCGTGGGAAGCAAGGTTATGTTTACGCGAATGGATATTGAAGCCTTGAACACTATGGATATTGTTTTTCTTGCCGTGCCGCATGGGGAGGCTAAAGCACTTGCACCCAAATTGAAAGCCAAAATAATAGATATGACTGGTGATCACCGGCTGACCCACACCTATGGTCTCCCTGAGGTATTCAGAGAAGAAATACGGACAGCAACCCTTGTTGCCAACCCCGGTTGCTATGCAACAGCAGCTATACTCTCTCTGTATCCTGTGCGGGATATTGCAGAAGGCATTGTCATTGATGGAATCAGCGGATATTCAGGTGGTGGCAAGGCCAATCCTTATGATTATGAGGAAAACATAATTACCTATAAGATAACTGGGCACAGGCACGTTCCTGAAATGGAAAAAATCCTAGGTGGCTGGGTTTCTTTTACACCCCATGTCATCAATGCATTCCGGGGTCTGGTGTGCACAACGCATGTTCTCCTCAAAAAAGAGATGAAGCCTGAACAATTGGTCCGGCTTTACAAGAAATTCTATGACGGCACCTTCACACGCATTGCTGCGGAAATACCCTCTACCAAAGAAGTCACCCAGAAGCCCTATTGCTACCTTTCCGGCTTTGCCAAGGACGAGAGTGGACGCTGGGTTATTGTTTCTGTGATAGATAATCTGATGAAAGGCGCTGCTTCCCAAGCCATTGAGAATATGAATCTGATGTTTGGGCTGCAACAGAGAAATGGTTTGGAATAGCGGAAGAAAAAGTATTATTCATTTAGTTCTGCGGTTATAGTTTCCCAATAATTTTATAAATAAGTCTCTTTCTTGTTTGTGTATGCCATTCGAACCGATAGAGTTGCCCATCATTATCTTAAGATTTCTCCTGACATTTCTACCTGCCTTCATGTTCGGCTGGCAGCGTCAGAAAGCGCACAAGCCCATCGGATTTGGCACCTTCATCTTTGTCTCTGTCGGTTCCTGCGCCCTTGCCATCACCGCATTAAGCTTGAGTCCGGAAAATCCCCTCCCGCTTCTGGGTGCTATCGTCACAGGCATCGGTTTTCTGGGTGCAGGTGCTTTAATAAAAACAGCAGACAAAATCTTTGGGTTCACCACTGCAGCAAGTATCTGGGTATTCGCCATTTTTGGTCTTCTTATGGGTGTGGGGGAGTATATTGTCGCGTTCATTCTCTACGCACTGATCTGGGCAGTTATCATTGTTGACAGAAATATGGAAAAAAAGGGTGTGGGAAGCTACCAGAGGAAAGTCACCATCCACACCAATGCGCTGGTGAATCTGCGGGAGGTTGCTTCTCTCCTTGGCTCGAGAAATTACAAAGTGCTTGACTTTGAGATTGACAAAAAGACCAAAAGTATTACGGTTGTTTATCTTGTTGAGGGAAGCAAAGAAGATATCAACCATATCCCTGAAAATCTCCTGAAAAAAGAGTGGGCGGATTCTTTTAAGATAGAATAATTATTCCACCACCTCAACACTATCCACCACACCGTCGCCGTCGATGTCGTAGCCCTGCACCACGCATGCCCATTCCTTCTGCTCGGTATATCTCTGCAAAAGCTTGTTGTTGAAGCGGGTGAGGGCAAGGATGGCTGCTCGCGTACCCTCTCCTCTTATTCCGGCAAGCACCAGCACACATTTCTGCGCATCCCAAGGATTTGGAATTTTTGCAACGATACCTATGCTATCATCTGTGTACTTTCTCCCGGTTTTTTTGGAAAGAAGTGTCCAGGGTTCCTTATCCCCAAAACTTACAGGAAGAAATGCATTTACTTCTGAGACGATAGTATTGGTTACCGGCCCCCCCACTAAGATCAGATTTTCTTTTTCCTGCTTTTCCCGTTTAAGATCCACATCCAGTTTCACGCCAAACGAGGGAGGCTGGCTATAGTAATGCCCCAAAAAGAGGGCAAGTTCAATGGCATAATGGCCGTCTCTTGCATAGGCCTTGAACGGGCCATGCGGATCCGGGCTGCCCACGACAAAAAGGCATTGCAGGAGTGCATCCTGTACTACTGGAGAGAGAAATTGCAGAAGGTGCCTGTTCGCTTCTGCTGATAAAGCGGTATACTCTTTCCATGTCCCTCCTAAAGACACGGCAAAACTAAGCGCAGTTGGCTTATATTTCTTGGCAATTGTCCCTCTAATCTCCTTTTTTTCCGCAATGTCAAGCAAGCCTGCCTGCTGCATCTGCCGCAGATGATAATAAATATTTTGTTCATGGACCTTAAGCTTGGCTGCCAGCTCGGCTGGATACATCGGTTTTTTGGCAAGAAGCTCAAGGATGGAGCGTCGCAAGGTATTGCCGAACACCTTAAGAGATGTGGGCTCTACCATTTGCACGGGTGCATAGACATAACCATTATCCTTTGCTTTTACAATGAACGAGGATTCCATAATCGGTGGTAAACTCCTTAAATTAATAAATCTTTTGCTATATTATAACAAATATTATAATAATATAAACCGAAACAGCCCCAATTTGGGCTTTTTTTCTCGGTTGTTATAAATTTTTTGGAAGTGTTAGTAACTGACTGATAGAAAGATTTTTATTCTTTGAGATATTTGGTGTGTGTATGGCACCAAAACTCATCTGCACAAGCTGCAACAGCAGCAATATCGTTATGAACGGACTTACTTCTGCCAAGAA
>JACRKK010000018.1 GCA_016219795.1 Candidatus Woesearchaeota archaeon
CACTCAGACAAAGACTTGGAAGATTGGTGAGAAAAACATGTTCATTCTCCAAATCTCTTGAAAACCATAACAAAGTTATTGGGCTATTTCTTCAAGAAAGAAATATGGAGCGTTTATCAGTCAAATGATAACACTTCCCAAAACGTATATTAAGGAGTAACTGACACCTTATAATACAACGTAATTTAACCAATGATTATACCAAAAGTTTTATATATTATTTAACACAATGGAATACAAAAACAAAAAGATTGACATTGAAACACACGCATTTTTGCGTGCACTTGAACGCGGATCCTTATTTGGATTAGATTACTATGAAACAAGGGAACGCATATTGATTACTGCAAAAGATGGAGTTTGGGCAAAAAAACATCAATCAACCCATCACAAAACATATAAGCGATACTTTTCGGATAACCTTACAGTTTATGTGATCTGCCGAGAGAAAGAAAAGAAAGAGTATGTGCATTGTGTTGTTAAGACGATAATCATAGAACGAGGACGAGAATGAAAACAGCCAACGAAACAAGAAATTGCATAAGTTGTAACATTCCTTTAGAAAAAGCCATAGTCACCTACAAAGGCTTAGCCATGGAAGCTCTTCAATGCCCAAAATGCAAGGAGAAGACATTTACTGAGGAGATGACACTCAAGGTAGTTGCACAATTGGAAGCAAAGCGCCTTGAAAAAGAATATGCCCGAAAACCCATCCAGATAGGCAACAGCTGGGGTATCACTTTCCCCAAAAAAGTGGTAGATGTGTTTGGACTGAACAACCCCCAGTCCAGGATCAGGATGGTGCCGGATGTGGAACATAAGAGGATAGAGTTCTTAATGGAATAAACACCCTCATTCTTTTGTTCACTTTAAATATTACTTGTTGACCTTAAATAAACAAAAACTATAAATACCCCTCCTACTTACCACCCTACAAAGTGACAATATGACTAAAAAGACACCACATCCAAAAACAGAAGATACCCTTATGGAAAGAATTGAGGAAGAAGAGCAGAAAGCTGCAGCAGAAAAAAAAGAAGGCGCTCCCCTAAAACAAGAGCAACCACAAATAGACCCAAAAGACACTACAATCAAAGAGCTTACCAACAATCTCCAGCGCCTGCAGGCAGAATTTGAGAATTTCAAGAAGCGCACAGAAAAAGAAAAAGCAGAGTTTCAGGACTACGCCGATGCCAAACTCCTTGCAGCACTTCTGCCTGTAGCAGACAGTTTTGAGCTGGCATTTAAGAGCAAGCAAAATCCCCAGGAATTCATCAAAGGCATGGAACTCCTCCATAAGCAGTTTCTAACATTCCTTGAGAAAAACAATCTTCGGCCTATCCTGGGTGTGGGCAAACAATTCAATCCCCACCTACAGGAAGTGCTGTTGCAGGAAACCACTGACCAACCTGACGGCGTGGTGCTGGACATACTTCAGAAAGGCTATATGATAAAAGATAAAATCCTTCGCTTTGCTAAAGTCAAGGTCAGCAAAAAAAAAGAGGAACAACATGATAACCAAGGAGACACCACTCCAGAATGTCCTTGAAGTCGGCGCAGAGTGCGAACGATGCGGCCATTGCTGCAGTATCGGCAATGCGTATATGCTTAATGAAGATGTCAAGAGGGTAGCTTCCTTTTTTGCAGTCAGTGAAGAAACCCTCAAGCAAAGTGTGCTTGAGGAAACCAACGTGTTCAACACCAGGGTATACAAGATAAAGCGCGTCAAGCGGCAGAACAGCGTGTTTTCCCCCTGCATGTTTTTTCGGGAAGATGCTGGCTGTATCATACATGACGTCAAGCCCATGCATTGCAAGGTGTGCAGCACCAAAAGCAAGCAGGGCAAAGACCTGTCCCATTGGTTTGCGCTCAATTTCCTGGTAAAGGAGGAAGATCCCAAATCAGTACGTCAGTGGGCCCATTCCATCAAAGGGCATGGCACGATTCCGGGAGGAGAGCCACATGAGCTTGTCTTGGACAAAGACAGGCTTGCAAAGATATTAAGTTACGAACACCTAAAATAGGGAGGAAAAGAACATGACAAAAAGCAGTAAAATTATAGGCATTGATTTAGGCACCAGCAACTCAGCAGCAGCAGTCCTTGAAGCAGGCAGGCCAAAGATAGTTCCCAGTGCAGAAGGAGCAAGCCTTTACGGGAAAGCGTTTCCAAGCGTGGTTTCTTTCACCAAAGACGGCCAAATCCTGGTAGGAGAACCGGCAAAACGCCAGGCAGCAACCAATCCAGAAGGCACCATTTTTGCGGCAAAACGCAAAATGGGCACCAACTACAAATACAAAGTACACGGCAAAGAATACACACCTCAGCAGATTTCTGCATTCATCCTGCAAAAGATCAAAAAAGATGCAGAAGAGTTTTTGGGTCAGAAAATAGACAAGGCAGTCATCACTACCCCTGCCTATTTCAACGATGACCAGAGACAAGCAACAAAGGATGCCGGCACCATTGCAGGTCTTGAAGTCGTACGCATCATCAACGAGCCAACAGCAGCAAGCTTAGCCTACGGCCTTGACAAACAGCACAAAGAGACAAAAATCCTGGTTTTCGACCTAGGTGGTGGAACGCTTGACGTCACCATCATGGAATTTGGCGACGGTGTATTTGAAGTGAAATCCACTTCAGGTGACACCCAGCTTGGCGGCACCGATATGGATAATGCACTTATCGATTTTATAGTAGCAGAATTCAAGAAGGCCGAAAACATGGACCTCAGGAAAGATGCTATTGCCATGCAGCGCATCAGAGAAGCAGCAGAGAAGGCAAAGATTGAGCTCTCCACAACCATGGAGACCGATATCAACCTTCCCTTCATCACAGCAACCAATGAAGGGCCAAAGCACCTGAATATGAAATTCCGGCGCTCTAAGCTTGAAGAGCTTATCGCACCCTTAATTGAACGCTGCCGCCATCCGGTGGAACAGGCAATCAAAGACGCAAAATTAAAACCTGAAGAAATAGACAAAGTTGTCCTTGTTGGCGGACCTACACGCATGCCTATTGTCTACAAATTTGTAGAGGATATGGTAGGCAAAAAGATTGAGCGCGGTGTAGATCCTATGGAATGTGTTGCCATGGGTGCTGCAGTCCAGGGCGGAGTACTTGCAGGTGAAGTGAAGGATATCCTCCTTCTGGATGTCACCCCCCTATCACTTGGCATCGAGACGTTGGGTGGTGTCTTTACAAAACTGATTGAACGAAACACCACAGTCCCCACCAAAAAATCGCAGGTATTCAGCACTGCTGCTGACAGCCAGACTGCAGTCACCATCCGCGCTGGTCAGGGAGAGCGTCCTATGTTTACTGACAATAAGGTCCTGGGCCAGTTTGATTTGGTAGGAATACCTCCAGCCCCCAGAGGCATACCTCAGATTGAGGTTGCCTTTGACATTGACGCCAACGGCATTGTTCATGTACATGCAAAAGATCTTGGCACCAACAAGGAACAGAGCATCCGCATAACCTCAACCCAAAAGCTCAATGATGCAGACATTGAGCGCATGAGAAAAGAGGCAGAGGAACACGCTGAAGAGGACAAGAAGAAGAAAGATGAAGTGGAGACCATCAACGAGGCAGATACCTTAGTCTACACTACAGAAAAGCTCTTCAAGGACTTTGAAGACAAAGTCAATGCTGATGAACTTGCAGAAGTCAAAAGCGGCATTGCAGAGCTCAAGAAACTGCTTGAGCCTGCTCAAAAAGATGCAGATGCCATCAAGAAAAAGATGGAAGGCATCAATGAGAAGGTGCAGAAGCTCTCGACAGAACTCTACCAGAAGGCAGCAAAAGAACAGCAGGAAAAAGAAAAGCCTGACAATGAAAACGCAGGCAAGAAGAAAAGCAAAGAAAAGGTCGTTGATGCCGAATACGAAGTAAAAGATGAGGAAAAAGGCGAGGAGAAATAGCTGATATGAAACTGCCTTCGAAAGAAGAATGCTACGCTCTGCTTGCAACCTATAAAGTGCCTGGCCATGTAATCAGGCACAGCGAGGCTGTCTGCAGAGTCGCTGTTTTTCTTGCAAAACGACTGAAAGACAAAGGTATGGCTCTGGATGTGCAGTTGGTGGAGCGCGCAGCACTTCTGCATGACCTCCTTAAAACCATTGATTTTCAGGATTTCAATGCTTCATTTGGTGACAAGCCGTCCTCGCAAGAGATTGCATTCTGGCAGGAACTCAAGGTAAAATACAAAGGGATGAAGCACGAGACTGCGGCATACCTCCTTCTCAAAGAGCGGTATCCACAAATAGCTCATGTTATCCTGACACACCGCTACAGTGCTATCCTTACAGAAGATGAACGTCCCAAAACCTGGGAAGAGAAACTGGTCTATTATGCAGACAAAAGGGTCAAGCACGACACCATTGTTTCTCTGCAAGAGCGTTTTGAAGATGGCAGGAAGCGTTATGGTCGCCTAAAAACCAAGGAAGAGCAAGAGACCACAGCCCGTATCGAGCATGCTATTGTCATGCTTGAACAGGAAATCTTCAATCCGCTTGGCATCACACCAAACCAACTTGTGGAGGAGATGCAACATGCCTCTTAAGACCGTCATCTTTGATTATGATGGTGTCCTTATGGATTCACTTCCTGCTGTGCTTTCGGTCTACAAAACAATTGGGGAAAAGATGAACATCAAAGAATTTTCTTCCATCCAAAATGGCGATTTCTTTGAAGTGCACTGGCATAAACACTTTGAAAAAGTAGGAGTGACTGAACATGAGGAATTGAAGACCGCTGAACTCCTTTTCAAACAGGAGATGCAAAAGTACAGGGACTCCATCCACCCGATAGCAGGTATCAAGGAGGTCCTCGGAAAAATTCATGGAAGATGCAAACTTGCCATAGTCTCCAATAATATGACTGAACTCATTGAAGAGCGGCTTGCAACCTTTGGCATGCTGGATTTTTTTGATACCATCGTTGGTCACGAATATGGAGCGCTCAAGCCTGACCCCACCCAGATCCTCATTTGCATGCAATCCTTAAAGGTTGCAGCAAAAGACGCTGCATACATCGGAGATATGGATGGCGACATTGAGGCGGCAAAGCGGGCAAATGTTGCCAAGATCATCGGAGTGACTTATGGATTCCATTCACCCCACCGGCTGAGGGATGCAGACTTCATTATCCATAACCCCCAGGAATTACATGCTTGTTTAGAAAAACATATATAACGCATATATACGCAGCCAGAAGAAGGAGCAAACAATGAACAAGGACTACTACGAAACGCTTGGGATCGGGAAAGGAGCAACGCAGGAAGAAGTCAAACGCGCATATAAGAAACTTGCTAAAGAGTATCATCCTGATCTGAATAAAGACAATCCAAAAGCAGCAGATAAATTTAAAGAAATAAGTGAGGCAGCTTCTGTTCTTGGGGATCCAGAAAAGAGGACCCAATATGACCGTGTAGGTCCAGATGCGTTCAAGGCAGGCAGCAGCGGTGCTGGTCCTGATTTCTCAGGGTTTGACTTCGGCGGCGGTTTTGATGTTGATGATATTTTCGAGAACTTTTTTGGAGGCAGGCGGCGCCGGCCACGGGGACCGCAACGGGGAGCAGACCTGCGTTATGAGCTTGAGATCTCCTTAGAGGATGCAGCCTTTGGAATCACCAAGACCATTGTTGTCGAGAAGTATGAGCAGTGCACCAAATGCAGTGGCAAGGGTGCGGAATTTCCTCATGATATCAAAACCTGTCAGGAATGTAACGGTACAGGCCATGTACGCAGGACACAACGAACGCCGTTTGGCATGTTCACGCAGACCGGTGTCTGTGGAGAATGCCGTGGAGAAGGGCACATCATCAAGAAACCCTGTGTGGTTTGTGATGGTTCAGGCAGAGTCTCCCGCAGCAAAAAGATAGACGTGAAGATTCCTGCAGGCATCGAACATGGCATGCAGCTGCGCGTTCAGGGAGAAGGCGAAGCAGGGGAAAAAAATGCACAGCCAGGCGATCTCTATGTGGAAATCTTTGTCAAGCAACATCCCCTCTTTGAGCGGGTTGGGAACGATCTGTTCATGGAAGTGCCCATCAGCTTTACCCAGGCAGCACTTGGCGGTGAGATCGACATACCTACCCTAAACCAGAAAGTGACCATGAAAATTCCTCCCGGAACACAAACCAGCACCACATTCAACCTAAAGGGACATGGCGTCCCTCATCTGCAAGGGTATGGCACCGGCTCCCTGAAAGTGAAAGTTTTGGTGCAGGTACCATCCAAACTGAACCCGCGGCAGAGAAAAGCGATTGAAGAATTTGGCAAGGCATCTGGTGAGGATGTTGCTCCAGAGAAGAGCTTCTTTGAAAAAATTAAGGAGAAATTCTAATGCACTCTCAATATCTTCTTCTTGCTCGTTAGTCCTGACACTATCCGTACTTCTTTTTTCAGCAGGCGTGAGAAGAACTTGATAAGTTCCAAGTTCGCCCTGTTATCCTCAGGAGGCGCAGCAACAGCAACCCGAAGCGCCTGCCTACCTTCATCCCAACCCAAAATTTCAGTCTTTTTGGCGTTGGGTTTGACAAGAACAGAAAAGCGATTTGTAGATAGATAGGGTAAAAAATTCATCAAAGAAAAAAAAGAAAGGAACTATAAAAAACTTACTCCACCATAATCGCTCTGTGCTTGATGCGTTTGATTTCGTCATTGTTGCTGACGGTTATCTGCACATCGTACTCTCCAGGAGGAGTATTGCCGGGCAATTCAAGGTAGGTGCTCTCTGACTTGCGTTCATCGTTTGCTATAGTGAAGTACCTGCTGACAGCCCGCTCACCAAGTTCCGGAATCATTGCAGTTATGCGCATACGCTTTAGATCTCTTGGCCCTTTATTCTCCATAGTCACCTGAACATGCAGAGGTTCTCCTGCGCTTACTGCTTTATCCATGCCATCTACATAGACCCGGAGAAGCTGCAAGTCAGTTGCTTCCAGAGGCTCCTCTACTTTTTCCAAGACGGTTATGACCGTTGTTGCATTTGCTGTCTTGCCGCTGTTGTCGCTTGCAATCAGCGTTACGGTGTACACTCCTGGATTGATGTAGGTGTGCTCCGCTGTGCTGCCCCTTGAAGTAACACCATCACCAAAATTCCATTCATAATGAACGCCGCAATTGCCTCCGGCACTTGTTGCAGTAAAATTCACACGCAGCGGTGCTTCTCCTTTGGTTGCTGACGCATCTATTCCTGTGACGGTAAGCACATCTGTTTCCTGTGCGTTGACGGTAACTGTAGCATTGCCGCTATCTCCATCACTGTCAGTGACGGTAAGCGTAGCTACATATATTCCAGGGATATAATAAACATGCTGTGGGTTCTGCGTGTACTCTACTGACGTTCCGTCTCCGAAATTCCATGTGTACAGGATATTACCCTCTCCACCCATTGCATTGCCACTAAACTGTACAGTTGTAGGTGTGATTCCGCAGCTTACATCCGTGCTGGCAACGGCGATAGGCGTCGTATCAGGGGGTGGTAGAAACACGGTCACGGACAGACTGTCTGAAGCAGTCCTGGAATAGGCATCGGTCACCGTAACTCTTGCAGTGTAGGTTCCTGCTGTGGTATAGGTGTAGGTTGGGTTCTGTTCGCTTGAAGTGTTCCCATCACCAAAAGTCCAGGCAAAGGTGAATGGCACCTGGCCATCAGTCACGTTTGCAAAGAATTGCACATCCAGGGACGCATAGCCCGCAGTGGAGTTGGCTATGATGTTTACCACCGGTAGA